>JBEAPQ010000202.1:0-3191 GCA_041164325.1 Planctomycetota bacterium
TTCTGGACCGTGTTCGACGGCGGGCCCGGCTGGTTCCACATCGCCGCGCTCGGTGTCCTCGGCGGCTTGCTGACGGTGGCCGCGCTGCCGCCGGTCTTCCGAGGGATCCAGGAAGTCGGCCGCGCTGCCGCAGCGCGGAGGGCGCGTGTCGACTGACGTCGCCCGCGAAGCGGCCCGCTGGCGGCTCCGCGTCCCGCACCGTCGGCTCGGTGGGCTCGCCGGTGACCGGCTGGGACGGGGGCTCGGCTCCTCGGTCGAGTTCGAGGATCACCGCGCCTACCAGCCGGGTGACGACCCCCGGCACGTCGACTGGCGTGCGTTCGCGCGAACCGATCGGCTCGATGTCCGCCGCTACCGCGAAGAGGTGTCTCCGGATGTGGATGCCGTCATCGACACGTCGGCGTCGATGGGGGTCACGCCCGAGAAGGCTGCCACGGTGCGTGCACTCTGCGACTCTGTCGATCGCTGGGCAGCTCATGCCCGCGGCCGCGCGCGCGTCCTGGCGGCGGGCAGCGGCGCTCCGATCACCCCGGGCGTCGATAAGGGGTGGACGGGAGCGTCCGGGCCCCTGCCTCCGCTCGGCGTCCGTCTGAGGCCGCGCGGGCTCAGACTCGTCCTCTCCGACTTCCTGCGGCCGGCCGACCACCTCGCGGAGCTCGCGCGCGTCGCCGACGGTGCGGCGCACCTGTTCGTCGTCCAGGTCCTCTCGCCGCGAGAGCTCGATCCCGGGGTGCTCGGCGCCGTCACGTTGGTGGACGTCGAGGACGGTGCGCGGATCGACCTCCAGGTCGACGCGGCATCGATCGCGGCCTACCAGCAGCGACTCGGTCGACTCCGCGCGGAGGTCGTGTCTGCGTGTGCGCGCCTCGGCGCGACCTACGCACTGGTGAAGGCTGGCCCGTTCGACTCCGTCTGTGCCCAGCTCGGGCGTCAGGAGGTCCTCGAGCCGGCATGAGCTTCGCGTCGCCTCTCGGTCTCCTGGCTCTGCTGGGGATACCGGTCGTCCTGTACCTCCACCTGTTCCGGCGACGGCTCCAGGAGGTTCCGGTGGCCGGCCTGTTCCTGTGGGGAGCCTCCGCGGAGCGCGCGGCGGAGGGGCGGCGCAGGACGAGGTTGCTCTCCCACCCGTCGCTCTGGCTGGAGCTCCTCGGCGTCGTCTTGTTGTCTCTCCTGCTGGCGGGTGCCCGGATCGGAGTCGGTGGCGAGCGCGTCCACCTCGTGGCCGTGCTCGATGGAACGGCATCGATGGGCGCGGTGGCGGGGGACCGATCCCAGTCTGCTGCGGAACGCGCCCGGTCGGTCCTCGAAGACCGCATCGCCGATCTGCCGCGGGATGCCGAGGTGACCATCCTGGTTTCCGGGGTTCGTCCCGAGCTGCTCGCCGGCCCGCGTGTTGCCCGCGATCTCGCGCCGGCTGCGCTGGACCGCTACGCGCCGACGGCGACCGGTCACGGACTCGACACGAGCCTCGAACTGGCGAGGGAACTCGGCGGGTCGGACGCGCAGTACCTGCTGTTGACCGACCGGCCGCTGCTCCAGGACGCGCCGGGCTTCTCGATCGAAGCGTTCGGAGTCGCGGCGCAGAACGTCGCCGTGCGGGACGCGCGCCGAATCCGCCGCGTGGACGGCGGCGAGTCGGTGTTGGCGGACGTGGTCGTCTTCGGCCGTTCGACGAGCGCCGTATTGCGCGTCGAGCCAGCGGCCGGCGGCGCGGCGCTCGGCGAGCTGGCGGTCGAACTCGAGCCGGGCCGAGCGCGCCGCTTGCGGATCGATATCCCGGAGGTGGACGGTGCGCTGCGTGTTCGCGCGACGTCCGAAGGCGATGGACTGCGGCTCGACGACGAGGCGGTGCTGCCGGTTCCGGCCCTGCGGGTCGTTTCCCTGGGCAGTGACCTGTCGCCCGAAGTCCAGCTCGGGCTCGGGCTCGTCCGCCTGGTCGAGGCGATCCCCGGGCTGCGGTTCGTGACCGAGGGGGAGGTGCCCACGCTTCGCGTCGGCGCAGCCCCGTCTGCCCTCGAGCCTGGGCACCACGAGCTCGTGGTCGGTCCGCGACCGATCGGCGTGCCGGTGGAGGACCTCGAGGCATGGCTCGGCCCGTTCCTGATCGATCGTCGCCAGGAGCTGGCGCGGGGCCTGACGCTCGAAGGTGTGGTCTGGTCAGCTGGGGGCGGCGGCTTGCCCGGCGCCCCGTTCGTGCTCGCAGAAGACCGCGTCCTGGCTTCGTCGGAAGAGGTCGGTGCGAGCCTTCGTGTGCACCTCGACCTGGCGCCGGCGCGTTCGAATCTCGTCGTGTCACCGGATTGGCCGGTCCTGTTCGCGAACCTCGTCGACATGGTCCGCTCGCGCCTGCCGGGTCTCGTCGACCGGGTCGTGCCGGTCGGGGGGACGATCCAGTTCCGCGGTGACAACGCGCGGGATTCGCTCCGCCTCGTCGCCGAGGACGGCGAGACGTGGCCCGGTCGCGGCGACGGCCTCGTGACGTTCGCAGCAGTGCGGCCCGGGCTGCACCGTCTGATGCAAGAGGGCCGCGTGCTCGACGAGGTCGGCGTGCACTTCGTCGATCCAACGGAGTCGGACCTCACCGGCAGGGCGACGTTCTCGAGGCCTGCCGAAACGGCTCCGGCCGCCGTGCCGGCGAGCGCTTCGTCGCAGCCGTCGGGGCGTGCGGAGTCGCGGCTGCTCGCGCTGCTGCTCGTCGTCGTGGTCGCCGCACATGCGGCGAGCCTGGCCCGGCGGACCCGGGAGGTCGCCGCATGATCCACTTCGTCCACCCCGAGGTGTTCCTGCTCGCGGTGCCGGGAGCCGTCTGGCTGCTTCGGTGCGGAAGGGGCCTCGCTGTCGAGGTCCACGCACTCCGGTTCGTGCTGTTCGCGCTGCTGCTCGCGGTCCTGGCGGAGCCTTTCCGCGCGACGGCGACCGCGGGGCGGGATCTGCTGCTGCTCGTCGATCGCTCCCGCTCGGTGGGCGAACTCGGCTGGCGTCGGGCGGGGGAGCTCGCCCAGGACGCGATGGCTGCCGCGGAGCCGGGTGACCGGATCGGTGTGCTGTCGTTCGGGCGTCGTGTGGCGGTCGAGGTGCCGCTGACCGAGGCCCCCGACTTCGTGTTCGGCGCGCCGAGGGCGGACGTCGATGGCGACGCGACCGATCTGCTCGCCGCGATCGACCGCGCGGTCGCGGCCGTACCTCCCGGT
>JBEAPQ010000203.1:0-7153 GCA_041164325.1 Planctomycetota bacterium
GAGACCGACTTCCAGCAGCCGAACCTGTCGATCAACTTCTATGGCACGGTCAACGTGTCCCGGGAGCAGTTCTTCGGCTTCTTCCAGACGATGCTCTACATGCGGGGGTTCGGCGTCGTCATCCGCGGCGATGAGGACTCCGAGATCGTCCAGATCGTCTCGTTGGCCGGTCCGCAGCGCGCGGACGTGACGGCCAGCGCGCGCTACGTCCCCGTCGAGGAGCTGGACAAGTACGCGACGCAGACCGGCGTGCAGATCCTGACGATGCTGCAGCTGAACCACATCAACGCGGTGACTGCGTCGACGGCGACCCGTCCGTTCTTCGCGCAGTCGGCCCAGCCGTCGGGCGGCGTGCTGACCGGCAACCTGGGCGACAACCGCTCGATGATCCTGCAGGGCTTCGGACCCCAGGTCTACGCGGCCTACCAGCTGCTCAAGCTGTCGGACGTCCCGCCGGTCCAGCCGAGCAACGAGAGCCGCGTCGTCAAGCTGAACTACGCGACCGCCGAGGAACTCGAACCGATCATGAGCCAGGTGCTCGAGGATCGGGCGCGCCGGGTCCAACAGGCCCAGGGCGCCGCCGGCGGACAGATCCAGGCCGCCGGGGGTGAGGCCGTGAAGGTCCTGGCTCTCAGCTCCCTGAACGGCCTGCTCGTCACCGGAGAGCCGGAGCGGATCGTCGAAGCTCTCGACCTCATCGCCCGGCTCGACCAGCCGATCGAGGCCAGCGGCGGCGACATCCACGTCATCCAGCTGCGCAACGTCCTGGCCCAGGACCTCCAGCAGACCCTCCGTGAGTTCCTCCGCGAGGACCAGCAGGCCGAACAGCAGGCCCAGGCTGGTCAACAGGCCGTCGCTCGCCGGCCGCGGCCGACCGTCATCGTCGCCCACGCCGAGTCGAACTCGCTGCTCGTCTCGTCGACGCAGTCCAAGTTCCGCCAGATCGAGCGGATGATCGAAGAGCTGGACACCCGCCAGCCCCAGGTCCTGATCGAAGCCGCCCTCGTCGAGCTGTCGACCTCCAACCGGGACCGCCTCGGCGTCGAGCTCGGCCTCCTCGACCTGGCCGAGGGCCAGTTCCAGCGCCCGTTCGGCTTCACGTCCTTCGGGCTGACCGAATTCGAAGACACCGACGACGACGGCCTGCCGGACACCCGCCTGCCGAACTTCACGGACCCGCTGCAGGGCCTGACCGGCGGGATCATCACGTCGGACGACTTCGCGATCCCCGTGGTCGTCAACGCGCTGTCGAACGACGACCGTTCGAACATCCTGTCGCTGCCGAGCATCGTGGTGAACAACAACGAGCAGGCGCTGGTCAAGACCGAGGAGAACCGGCCGACGCAGACCGTGTCCCAGGGCCAGGCGACGACGCAGACCGGTGTCGGCGACCCGCGGACCGCGGGGATCGAGCTGACCATCTCCCCGTCGATCTCGTCGAACGACTACCTCCGACTCGACATCGACATCACGGTCTCGCGCTTCATCGGCGCCGCCGACCCGACGACCGGTGGCACGACGATCAGCCGTCAGGTCCAGACGCAGGTCACACTGCCGAGCGGCTTCACGATGGTGCTCGGTGGGATCATCGAAGACCTCGAGGCCGAGAGCGAATCGGGCATCCCCCTTCTCAAGGACATCCCGCTGCTCGGCGCCCTGTTCCGGAACCGCAGCGACGAGTTCCAGAAGACCAACCTCTACTTCTTCGTGACGCCGACGATCCTGAACGAGCCGGACTTCTCCGACCTCCAGGAAGTGAGCCAGCGGAAGAAGCTCGAGGCCGCCGACTACATCGGCAACCGGCGCCTGCGCATCCTCGACTCCCGCTGGACCGGCGGCGTGGTGCCGACCCTCGACGACCCGCGGACCACGGCGGACGACCTCGACCGCCACGGTGGATTCGACATCCCGTTCTACAACCGTCCGACCGAGACTCCGACCTTCGACGGCTCGCAGCCCAGCGTGCCGACGCTCCAGGAGATCTTCGAGAAGGGCACGCCGCTCGCTCCCGCCGCCGCGACGACCCCGGCCACCGGTTCAGACGAGCCTTCGGGCGGCGACGGTCGCCGCTGATCCAAGCGGTCCGGCCCCCGCTGGACCGAGCCCCCGCCCGAGAACACACCGAAGCCGGACCCCATGTTCGAAGACCGCATCCGCGAACGACTGCTCCAGACCGCCGGCCTGCGTGAGGAGCAGATCCGCGACGCGCTCGCCGCCGAGCGCGAGACCGGCCAGAGCCTCGACCAGGTGCTGATCGGTCGGAACCTGATGAACGAGCGGGAGTGCCTGAAGTTCTTCGGGGACTTCCTCGGCCTCGAGGTCCGGGACTCGCTCGAAGGCGTCGCCGCACCCTCGGACTTCATCCAGCACATCCCGGTCCAGTTCGCGCGGACCCATGGCCTCGTCGCGATCGAGTTCGATGGACGCTCGACCAAGGTCGCGACGCACCGTCCGCTCGACGTCAAGCCGATGGACGATCTGGCGACGATGCTCGGCACGGAGTGCGAGGCGGTCCTCGTGCCGCGCTCGGAGATCGCGAACCTGATCAACCGCGCCTACCGCCACAAGGCGGACGGCGTCGACGAGGCCCTCGATGACATCGAGGAGCAGGACATCGTCGGCCTCGCGTCGAAGATCGAGGAGTCGGAGGACCTGCTCGACGTCGCCAACAAGGCGCCGATCATCAAGCTGGTCAACATGCTGCTGTTCCAGGCGCTGAAGCTCCGCGCCTCGGACATCCACCTGCAGCCCTACGCCGATCGACTCCAGGTCCGCATGCGGATCGACGGCGTGCTCTACGACACCGAGTCCATCCCGAAGAAGGCGCAGGAAGCGATCGTCTCCCGCGTCAAGGTCATGGGGAAGATGGACATCGCCGAGCGCCGCCTCCCCCAGGACGGCCGCGCATCGATCCGGATCGGCGACGGCGACGTCGACGTCCGCATCTCGACGGTTCCGGTCCAGAACGGCGAGCGCATCGTCTTCCGTATCCTCGACAAGACCACGAAGGTCTACTCGCTCGACCAGATCGGGCTCAACGAGGACAACCTCAAGACGATCAAGCGCTACATCCACTACAGCCACGGCATCATCTTCGTGACCGGCCCGACGGGCTCCGGCAAGACGACGACGCTCTACGCGGGCCTCGCGGAGATCAACTCGCCGCAGCTCAACATCCTGACGATCGAAGACCCGGTCGAATACAACCTCGACGGGATCAGTCAGGTCCAGGTCAACGCCAAGAAGGGCCTGACGTTCGCCGCGGGCCTGCGCTCGTTCCTCCGTCAGGACCCCGACGTGATGATGGTCGGTGAAGTCCGCGACTCGGAAACGGCCGACATCGCCATCCGCGCCGCGCTGACCGGGCACCTCGTGTTCTCGACGGTGCACACGAATGACTCGGCGTCGACGGTGACCCGCATGCTCGACATCGGGATCGAGCCCTACCTCGTGTCCTCGTCGATGCTGCTGGTCATCGCCCAGCGCCTCGTGCGCACGATCTGCCCGCACTGCCGCGAATACACGAAGGACCTGGACGACCGAATGCGGTTCCAGCTGGAGGAACTCCGCCTCGACTTCGACCAGTTCCCGGACGGCGTGGCGTTCGGCCGCGGATGCGACGAGTGCTTCCACAGCGGCTTCTCGGGACGCACCGCGATCTACGAGGTGCTGCCGATCGATGGCCCGATCCAGGAGCAGATCGTCAACAAGGCCACAGCCAGCGAAATCAAGCGTGGGGCCCTCGAACGTGGACTGCGCACCCTGCGCATGGACGGTGTCGAGAAGCTCCTCCAGGGCCACACGACGCCGGAAGAGATCCTGCGCGTGACCCAGCTCGACGTGTCCTGACCCCCCGACGGCCCGGATCATGCCGATCTTCGAATACAAAGCCGTCGACGGCAGCAACAAGCAGCGCAAGGGCATCATCGACGCCGACTCGGCGCGGGAAGCCCGGCTCAAGCTGCGCAGCGACCGGCTCTACGTCACCGACATCACGGAGAAGAAGCGTGGCGGTGCGCGGCGCGTCCAGATCAAGGGCGTCACCGGCGTCGAGTTCCCGAACAAGCAGCGGAACGACCAGGTCGCCCAGGTGACGCGCCAGATGGCCTCCCTGCTCCGGGCCGGCATCCCGCTGGCGGAGACGCTGCGCATGGTCATCGAGCAGGCCCCCGACCGGAAGATCGAGGCGACGTTCCGCGACATCCGCGAGAAGGTGACCCAGGGCATCCCGCTCGGCGACGCGGTCGCCCAGCACCCGGCCTACTTCTCGGACCTCTACGCCAACATGGTGCGGGCCGGCGAGTCCTCGGGCGCGCTCGACCAGGTCATGGTGCGGCTGGCAGGGTTCCTGCAGGCACAGTCGCGGCTGCAGAACAAGGTCGGCGCGGCGATGGTCTACCCGATGATCATGGTGGTCGTCGGGATCGTCGTGGTCGTCATCCTGATGACGGCCGTCGTGCCGAAGGTGACCCAGCTCCTCCGCGCCAAGAACCAGGAGCTGCCGCTGCCGACCGAGATCCTGATCACGGTCAGCACCTTCCTCCAGAACAACTGGTTCCTCGTCTTCGTCGGCGCCCTCCTCGCCGTCATCCTCTTCCAGCTGTTCGTCAACTCGGAGAAGGGCCGCCTCGCCTGGGACTCCTTCAAGCTGCGTGTCCCGGTGTTCGGCGACCTGATGCGGAAGCAGGCGGTCGCGCGGTTCTCGACCACCTTCGCGACGCTCCTCCGCTCCGGCGTCCCAGCCCTCCAGGCCATCGAGGTCACGAAGAAGGTCCTCGACAACGTCGTGCTGACGAACGCGCTGACCTCCGTCCACAATCACGTGCTGGAGGGCACGGACATCTCCACGCCGATGAAGTTGACCGGCGCGTTCCCGCCGATGGTCTGCTACATGGTGGGCGTCGGCGAACAGGCCGGCAACCTCGAGGAGATGCTCGAACGCGTCGCCGAGACCTACGACGAGGAAGTCGACCTCTCGACCCAGAAGCTGACCTCGCTGATCGAGCCGCTGATCATCGTGGCACTCGCGGTGGTCGTCGCCGGCATCGTCGTCGCGATCGTGATGCCGCTCCTGGAACTCCAGAAGGTCAAGTAGGCCCGGCGACCGGCGCTCTGCGGCGGGACGGCATCCCGCCGCCCTCGACCTGCCGGGCGGGTTCGCTCGGCCTGGAACCTGGCTTCGCCGCATCGGCCTCTTCCCGATCCCCACGCGGGTTCCAGCCGACGCCGTCGTTCGGCGCGGATGTGCCCCAAGCAGCGGGCGCCTCGGAGCCGATGAGACCGGCACGCCCCTATCTGCCTGCTCCCTGCGGGCGGGTGCGCCGACCGGCCGGGACATCGACCCGCCCGGGAAGAACGGCACCCGGGGCTCGTCCAACCCCCCATCGCCCGATCCTTCGTCTTCGTTCCCTCTCGAGGGACAGCTAGACTGGGCGGTCGATCATCCGAACCGCGCTGATCCTGGAAGAAACATGACCCAGAACGCCCGCACGACCACGCCCGAGTCCCGCCGCGAACGCGGCTTCACCCTCGTGGAGATCATGGTCGTGGTCGTCATCATCGGCCTCCTGGCCACCCTCGTGGTCCCCAACGTCATCGGCTACGGCGAGCAGGCTCGCCTCGACAAGGCCAAGGCCGACACCAACGCCATCCACGGCACGGCGCGGATCTACGCGACCCGGAACTCCAAGGTGCCGACCTGGGAAGACCTGCTGGAGCCGGACAGCACGGGGAACCCCTACATCGAAGGCGGTCAACCGCAGAAGGACCCGTGGGATACGCCCTACGAGATCCGGCAGACGGAAGGCCGCCTCCGCTTCGAGGTGATCAGCTACGGCCCGAACGGCATCGAGGGTGACGAGGACGACGTCGTCTACCCGCCGCGCGGCGACAACTGACGGCCAAGCTCCCGGGGCCTGGGACGGCGTCCGCCGCAAGGCTCAGAGGCGCTTGTGGGTCGACGGCGCTCGCCGTCGCGGAGAGGCGGCTCGATCAGGTCACCGCCTCCGACAGACTGACGAACGGCCTCGCAAGAGGCCCTGGAAGCGCAACACGACGTGTTGTCACCCGCTTTCCCGCAGCCGCGGCGCGGCTGTCTCCCGCACACCGACACCCTCTGACTCCGATGCGCAGACCCTCCCCACAGGACTCCGGGTTCACGCTGATCGAGATCATGGTCGTCGTGACGATCCTCGCGATCGTCGGACAGCTGGTCCTGACCAACATCGGCGCGCTCGTCCCGTCGACGGTCCTCGACTCCGAGGCCCAGCGACTGATGTCGGAGATCGAGTTCCTCCGGTCCGAGGCCCAGCTCCAGGGCAAGACCTACAAGGTCGAGCTCGATCTCGACAAGCATCGCTATCGGCGCATCCTCCCGGCCGAGATGCGCGTCTCGATCGAGCAGGATGAACGTGCGTTCGAAGAGGCCGCGCTCGGCTGGGCGCCGTTGGACGACCGCGCACGCTTCCTGAGCTACGAACCGGTCGGCGGCTCGGTCTACGCCTCCGGTCGGGTCACGCTCGTCATCGACCACCAGGGCTTCACGGCGGACCAGATCATCGCGCTCGGCATGAAGTCCGACGCGCTCAAGGACATGGTCTGGACGATCCAGGTCCGTGGCCTCGACCGGAAGGCCCGACTCGTGAAGGGCAACGATGGCGTCGCCGCTCGCTTCGGCGAGACGACGGAGGCCGCGTTCTGATGACCGGCTCGACGTCATCCCCACGCAGGGCGACTTCCCAGCGTGGCTTCACGCTGATCGAGGCCCTCGTCGCGATGGTCCTGCTGTCGATCGTCGTGCTGCAGTTCCTCGCGATGCGATCCACGGCCCTCGTCGACGCAGCGGAAGCCCGCAACCAGCGGATCGCACGCGAACTTGCCGAGCAGTACTTGTCCGAGCTCCTCGCCGGAGCCCGCGAGGTCCCTCCCGAGAGCCGGCAGCAGCTGGAGGTGCAGGGCTACCCAGGCTTCCGCTACCAGTTCCTCATCGGGGAAGCCGCCATCCAGGACGCCGAGTCCGAGATCGCCGACACCGTCGACATGTCGATGCCCGACGGCGCCGCGTCGAGCACGGACCGCCTCGCGTGGCAGCGCGAGCGCGACAACCTCAGGCGCGCCCAGTCGATGGGCTTGTCGATGATCGAGTACGAGGACT
>JBEAPQ010000204.1:0-3619 GCA_041164325.1 Planctomycetota bacterium
CGGAGACGGAATCTCGGGCCGCATCGCCACGGCGACCGAGTTCGTCTCGAACCAGCCCAAGGCCGGTCGCTTCGGCACCCGCTCCCAGCGCGCGTCGGTCATCGACCACGTCGCTGCGGCCCTCAACCGCGACATGGGAATCGCGTCCGACCGGATGCCCGTCCTCGACGGCGACACCGCCCCGAGCCCGTCCGAGGTCTCGCCGCTCGAACTCAACCGCATGGCCCGCTACGCCGCCCTGCTCGGCGTGCCGGCCCGCCGTGCCCTGACCGACGCCGAGGCGCTCCGCGGCGAGCAGGTCTTCGCGTCGATCGGCTGCGCGAGCTGCCACGTCCCCGAACTCCGGACCGGCAGCACCCACCCCTACGCCGAACTGCGCGGCCAGACGATCCGTCCGTTCACCGACCTGCTGCTCCACGACATGGGTCCGGGCCTCGCCGACAACATGGGCGACGGCGACGCGACCGGCTCGGAATGGCGCACGACCCCGCTGTGGGGCATCGGCCTGACGGCGGGCGTCGCCGGCGGCGAGGCCTTCCTGCACGACGGCCGCGCGCGCACGCTCGAAGAGGCGATCCTCTGGCACGGCGGTGAGGGCGAGAACGCGAAGGAGGCATTCCGTAGTCTCACCGCCGCCGACCGCGCTGCCGTGGTCGCCTTCCTCCGCTCCCTCTGACGGGACCCGGCGCGCTCGACGTGGAGCGGCTCGGTCCCGAGTCGCTCCCCATGAGAACGCCCGCTCTGCTGCTCTCCCTCCTCGGCGCGCTTGCGCTGCCCGGCCACGCGACGGCCCAGCGCATGCCGCGCGAGGACGTCGTCGACGTGCCCGCGATGACCGACGGGCTCTGCGTCAGCAACCTGTTCCAGTCGCACATGGTCCTGCAGCGCGACAAGCCGATCGCGGTGTGGGGCTGGGCCAAGCCCGGCGAGACGGTCCGCGTGACGCTCGGGGACGAGACCGTGACCGTGAAGGCCGATCCGGACCGCTCCTGGAGGGCCCTGCTCGCGCCGCGCGCGGCAAGCTCGACGCCCGCGACGATGACGATCCGCGGGCGCAGCGAGGAGCTCGAGCTCGACGACATCCTGGTCGGCGACGTCTGGGTGCTCGGCGGCCAGAGCAACATGGAGTTCGAGGTCGCCAAGGTCGAGAACGGCAACCTCGAGATCGTGTCCGCGCACTTCCCGGAGATCCGGATCCTGACGGTCCCGCAGGGCGAGGGCCCGGAGATCACGAAGGGCTTTGCGCGGCTCCACGAGTGGAGCGACTGGTTCGGTCGCCACTTCCGGAAGGGCGACTGGGACGTGTGCCGCCCCGAGATCGTCAAGGAGCTGTCGGCGATCGGCTACGCGTTCGCGCGCCGCGTCCACAAGGCAGCCCAGGTGCCGATCGGCGTCATCGACGCGTCGCGCGGCGGCACGACCGCCGAGACGTGGACGCCTGACAGCGTGCTCCGCGCGATGCAGAGCGAGACCGTCCAAGCCAAGCTCGCGGACTGGGATGCGCGCATCGCCGAGTGGGACGCCGAGAAGGACCTCGAGAACCGGGTCCAGCAGCATCGCAATCGGATCGCGCGCCTGACCGAGCAGGGCCAGGAGATCCCGGCCAACCAGCGCGAAGAGCCCACGGACCTGAGGCCGGGTCCGATCGCCGACCACAACCTGCCGGGCAGCTGCTACGCCGGGATGATCGCGCCTCTGGCCGGGCTCTCGGTGAAGGGCGTGATCTTCCACCAGGGCTACAACAACGCGTTCGACGGCATGCCGGGCGTCGCGATGTACCGCGACGTGCTGCCGGCGATGATCGGCTCGTGGCGCGAGGCGTTCGGCGATCCCGAGCTGCCGTTCGGCATCCTGTCGCTGTGCACCGACGGCTACCCGCAGACGCTCGACAACTACGTCGAGAACATGCTGAACACCGGGATCTACATCCGGGCGGTCCAGTACGAGCTGTTCCGCGACATGCGTGCGGCGGGCGACGAGAACATCGGCTTCGCGAGCACGTACGACCTGCGCCGCCGCTGGTACCACCCGCAGGTCAAGCTGCCGGCCGGGGAGCGCATCGCGCGCTGGGCCCTGGCGACCGAGTACGGCTTCGACCGCGAGCTCCGCTGGGAACCGCCGAAGCTCCTCGGCATGGAAGCCAAGGACGGGGCGCTCGTCCTGAAGCTCGACGTCGACGTCATGGACCCCGAGGACGGGGCGATCACGGGCTTCGCGATCGCCGGTGAAGACCGTCGGTTCCAGCCCGCCGACGTCGCCTACCTGGAGATCGGCAAGGACGACCGCGGCCAGCCGCGCGTCGACCGCAAGCAGCTCGTGCTGACGAGCCCGCTCGTCGCGGCGCCGGTCCACTTCCGCTACGCGTGGGGCCGCAACCCGCTCGCCAATCTCCAGGCATCCGCCAACCTCGACCTGCCGTTCGCCACCCAGCGCAGCGATGACTGGGACATGCTCGACGTCCCGCTCGGCGTCCTCGACGAGGCGATGCAGAAGCGGCCCGACCGCGCGCAGATGAACCACATCCGCAGCGTCCTCCAGAAGGAAGACGAACGCCGCCGCGTCGACCAGGCGCGGCGCGTGCTCGAGGCCCACGAAGCCAGCGCCGCGCGCAAGTGACGAACGGTCAGCGCGTCGCCGCGAGCTCGACGCCGCGCAGCTTCATCAACGGCCCCTCGGCCTTGTCGCCGTGGACCGATAGGCGGTGCGCACCGGCCTCGAGCTGGATCGCGCCGAGCTCGACCGTCAGGTAGTCCTGCCACGACCCGGTGGGGACCAGGGTCCACTCGGCGGCCGTCTCGCCGTCGATCCGGACCTCGATCGCGGAGCCCGACTCGGCCGGGGTGCAGGCGTAGGTCAGGGACAGCGTGACCTTGGCAGCCGCCTCCAGCTCGAACGCCCACTCCGGGTGGTCGTCGCGGACGCGCCAGTAGCCGAGGCAGTCCTGGTCGTCCTCGTAGCGGAGCGAGCGGCCGCGGACCGTCGCGGAGCGCGCAGACAGGCGGATCACTCCCTCGGCGCTCGCCGCGGCCAGCCGGCCCGCGCCGACCCGCATCCGCGCCTGGAGCTCCGCCCAGTGCTCATCGTGAACCGCACGCGGGTCGCAGTCCTCCGCGGCGCAGACCGCGGCCGCGAGCCCTACGATCTCCCCCATCGAGCCGGTCGTCTTCATGACCCGCACGGCCCCGAGAGCCTCGTGCGTGACGCTGATGTCGCGGCCGGCCATGAACAGGTTCGACACGTTGCGGCTGTAGAGGCAGCGGTACGGGACCCAGTAGGGACGCTCGTACTCGTAGCCCTTCCCCCGCGTGAAGTCGGCGATGAACTCGTCGCCGTCGTGACCTTGCGCGTAGCGCTGGTCGGGGTGGTGCGTGTCGATGCCCCACGTGCACGGGAAGCAGCCGTCATCCCACTTCCGGTTGCCGCGGAGGTCTTCGGCGGTCAGCACGACGTCACCCAGGAGCCGTCGCGACTCCCGCTTGCCGGCGATGTACGCAACCCAGTTGAGCCGGTGCGCCGGGTAGCGACCCTCGACGTTCTTGATCGCGTCCCAGGCGCCGTACATCGCGCGGAAGTTCTGGTCGCGGATGCGCTCCATGTCGGCGATCGGGTCGCGGTCGAA
>JBEAPQ010000205.1:0-5882 GCA_041164325.1 Planctomycetota bacterium
CCAGGTCGATCTCCTCGCGCTGCCCACCGACGTCGGCGATCCAGTAATCGCCGGTCAGGCGATCGAACGTGCATCGCCACGGATTGCGCAGGCCCGTGGCCCAGATCTCGGGGAGCGCCCCGGGAGTGCCGACGAAGGGGTTGGTGGGAGGGATGCCGTAGGCGCGCGGCGACTGCGGTCGGTCGACGTCGAGGCGCAGGATCTTCCCGAGCATCGTGTCGAGCCGCTGCGCGTGGTCGAACGGATCGCTCGGCCAGTTCGGTGGCGTGCTCCCTCCGTCACCGACCGGCACGTAGAGGTAGCCGTCGGGTCCGAACGCGATGCCTCCGGCGTTGTGGTTGCCGAAGATCATCGGTGTCGTCCAGACCTCGACGAACGAGTTGGGGTCACAGACGTCGGGGTTGGTCGGCGAGACCGTGTAGCGCTCGACGACGGCGCGGATTCCGGGGGTGCGCACGCAGTAGACGAAGACGTGGCCGTTCTGCGCGAATTCCGGGTGGAACGCGAGGCCGAGGAGACCGCGCTCGCCGAAGTCGAGCATCTGGTCGGTCGGCGCCTGCCGCACGTCGAGGAACGTCTGGGCCTGACCGTTGCGCAGCACCTGGACGCGGCCCGCCTGCTCGACCACGAAGAGCCGGCTGGCGTCGCCGGGGGGAGCTGAGACCTGCACCGGACGAGTCAGGCCGGTCGCGACGACTTCGAGAGCCAGTGGGGTCTGCGCCGTCGTCATCGGGGCGAGGAGTGCGGCTGCGCAGGCGCTCCGGAACGTCGACGTCATGGCCGTATCGTCGGCGTGCCCTCGGCCCTCGTCCAGAGGGGTGGTCGTCGGCTCGGACCGGGGTATCTATCATCGGGCCGCCCCCATGAAGCACTCCCTCCGCTCTGCTCTCCCGCTCCTGCTCCTGTCGTCGAGCCTCGCCGCCGGAGCGTTCCCGCAGGACCTCTCACCGCGCGGCCAGAAGCTCGAGGCGCGCTACGAAGCGAGAATGGCCTCGCTGGAGTCCAAGATCCGTCGCGCTCTTCCGCGCCTCTCGGATGCCAAGCGGCAGGCCTACCTCGACGCGCGGCTCGCGGAGTCCGAGGCCGACGCCCAGATCGAAGCAGCCAAGAAGCGGCTCGGAGAGATCGCGGGCGCCGAGGGGCTCGTGGCCCACGCCAAGGGCAAGTGGATCGGTGGGGCCGACAAGGGCATCGCTGCCGCCGAGAAGAAGCTCGCGGACGCGACGGACGCGGCGGGTCGCGAGGCCGCCCAGAAGGAGCTGGAGCACTGGCAGCAGAACCGCAAGGACGGTGAGGACGCGCTCGCGGAGCGCCAGGCCAAGCTGGACGCGCTGATCGGCGACAGGCCGACGCTCGAGAAGGCGGTGGCGGAAGCCGAAGCTTCCCGGGCCGCGGCGCGCGCGGCGACGCTCGATGCACTCGACCGGCTCGGCGTGACCGCGCTGCTGTCGAGCGATCGTCTCGATGCGGAGCTCGCCGAATACGTCGCGCTCAGGGAGGCCACGCCGAGTCGACTTGCCGCCTATGTCCAGGGTGGTCGGGAGCAACAGCAGCGGATCGACGGCATGCTCGCCGATGGAGATCTCCTGGTGCAGATGGCGGTTGCCGACGGTGCTCGGGAAGGCCGCTACGACCGCGCGATGGAGATCTACGACGCCATCCGCGCCGTCAGCCCGAACGCCCATGAAGGCACGCTCGGCCGCGTCGCTCTCGCGGTCGCGCTCGAGCACTCGATGCCGATCGCGCAGCGGAACCCGGAGGCGACGACGACGGACGCCCCTGCGGTCGTCGATCCGGTCGCGCGCTACCAGCACTACGAGAGCGCGTTCCTGGCAGGCGAACTCGATCCGGCCTTCGCCGGGCTGAGCGTCTGGGACTACCGGCTCGTCGTCTACGGCGAGGAGCCCGACGAGATCCTGAGCTGGGGTCGCGACATGCTGCGCAACTACCGGCCCGACCAGATCACGACTCCGGACTACCGGTGGCGCTACGTCGACTCGGTGCGAACCGACATCCGCTACGGCTCCCAGGACAACCAGCACGACGAGCAGGACCTCCAGTTCTTCCAGAACATCCTGAAGAACGGCGGCGTCTGCGGGCGGCGCGCGTTCTACGGCCGCTTCATGCTGCGCGCGTTCGGCATTCCGACGACGGCGCGGCCGCAGCGTGGACACGCAGCACTCGTGCACTGGACGCCGGACGGCTGGGTGCCATGCCTGGGCGCAGGCTGGGGCAGCGGTTGGACGCAGACGCGCTACGGCCAGGATCTCGATTTCCTGGCCAACACGCAGGCGCGCGCGACCGGCGCGCACTTCCTCCGCGTCAAGCGGGCCCAGTGGATCGGCGACGTCCTGGGTGAGAAGCCGGTGTTCGGTTTGCTCGGCGGGAAGCCCGACTTCTGGTACGCGGTGTCTCTCGACACGCAGCGCGCACTGATCGACGCGGCCCAGTCGAAGACGCTCGAGGCCGTCGGCCAGGACATCGCCGAGGCGAACGAGACGAAGGAAGTCGTCGAGATCGCCAAGACCGAGATCACCGACGAAGACCGGGCCGTCGCGGTCGCCGCGGACGGGACGATCACGATCCCCGCCGCGGCGACGAGCATGCCGACGCGGAACACCGGCAAGATCCTGTTCATGGACTCGGTGCTCGGCGGCAAGCAGCTGCACTACAGCCGCAACGGTGGGGCGCAGGAGTTCGAATACACGTTCGATGCTCCGAAGGCCGGCACCTACCAGCTGACCGCCCGCGTCGTCACGCCGAGCTGGCAGCAGATCCTCCTGGTCAAGCCCAACGGCGCTGACACAGCCGTCGAGATCGAGCTGCCGCACACGGTCGGTGCGTGGAGCCGGACCGAGCCCGTCGACGTGGAGCTCGTGGCCGGCCGCAACGTGCTCCGCTTCGGCCACCGGAGCAACGGCCAGGCGAAGGGATTCAGCGTCCGGGACTTCACGCTGACGCGGAGGCCGTGACCAGAACAGCCTGCGGCCTCCACGCTGTTGGCTTGGCAGCCGCTCCGCGGCGGCGGAAGAGGCCGTGACCAAGTCAGCCCACGGCCTCCGCGCTGCATGTCTCGTGGCTGCGCCGCGTGCCCGGAAGTCGCGGCGTATGGGCTTGCAGCGCGCCGCCCGGTCGAGAAGCATCACCCGATGCGCAAGCTCGGGCCTGGCGTGTGTGCTGTCCGCGGGACGGTGGTTCTCCTCTCTCTGGCGGCTGCGGTCGCGGCGCAGATCCCGGTCGACCTCCCGGACCCGGACGGTCGTGCGGGCGATCCCTCCAAGCCGGTGCAGGTCTACATCCTGGCGGGACAGTCCAACATGGTCGGGATGGGGGACCTGAGCGGCGCCCAGAACGTCTACGCGGGCGTCTACCTGAGCTCGGACCCTGCGGTGCCCGAGGGTCCGCTTCCGATCTACCGCGTCGGCAACTTCAAGGTCGGGCGCATCCTCACGTTCCGTGAGAACGGCGAGGAGACCGAAGCGCCTCTCGAGCGCGGTTCGCTCGAAGTGCCCGAGACCGGCTCCTACCGGGTGCACTGTGGGATCGCCGGGCAGCCCGATTGCGTGATGCGGATCGATGGTGCGGAGGTGTTCCGTCGGCCGGCCGGGGACGGCTGGAATCCGGACCCGATCACGCTCCGCGCGGGCCAGCGATACCGCTTCGACCTCGACGGCGTGCAGGGCATGCCGCCGAGGTTCTGGATGGAGCGCGCGGATCTCCTCGGGCACGGCGACCTCGAGGCGGTGGTCCGTAGGGAAGGGAAGTTCCCGTGGCTCATCGACGACGCGGGCGCGTGGACCGTCCGCCACGACGTGTACTTCCAGGAAGCGCGGCTCGCCGAGGGCGGAAAGGGTTCACCGCTGTCCGCGACTTCGAACGGCAAGTCGATCGGACCCGAACTCGGATTCGGCCACGTGCTCGGGGAGTTCCACGACGCGCAGGTCCTGCTGATCAAGACCGCGCAGGGCAACCGCTCGCTCGGGTTCGACTTCCGGCCGCCGTCGAGCGGTCGCACGGCTCCCGACAACGAGTTCGAGGCGGCCGAGTATCGGCTGATGGTGAAGGGGGTGCGCGACACGCTGGCGCGCATCGGCGAGGTCGTTCCGGACTACCAGGGCCAGGGCTACGAGATCGCGGGGTTCGTCTGGTTCCAGGGACACAAGGACAGCGGCTCCGACCAGGCGATCGCCGAGTACGAGCAGCATCTCGTCCATCTGATCCAGGACGTCCGGGCCGAGTTCGACGTGCCGGACCTGCCGGTCGTCGTCGGCACCGTCGGGTTCGGCGGCGCTGCGATGGCCGACAAGTTCCTGCGCATCCTCGACGCGCAGATGGCGGTCGGAGATGCGGACCGTCATCCCGAGTTCGCAGGTCGCGTGGCTTCCGTCGATACGCGGCCGTTCTGGCGCGAGGTCGACGAGTCGCCGAAGAACCAGGACTACCACTACCATCGCAACGCCGAGACCTACCTGCTGATCGGGGACGCGCTCGGGCGGGCGATGGTGGGGCTTCGCGGGGGTGTCGCCGCGGAGCGCCCGGTCGCCGTGCGGCGCGCGCCGCGCGGTAGCTCGGCCGCATCCGGGGAGCGCACGGTCGCGGAGCGCGAGGCGCTCCGGCCGATCGTGCTCGAGGGGATTGCCGCGGCCTACGAGCGCGACCCACGGCAGCGGGCTGCGCTCGAGCAGGAGCGCAGCCTGGCCCGCGATCCCAAGGCGAGCCAGTTCCTCCGCGGGGCGACGTTCGGCCTCGTCAACTGCTACCAGGAGGTCGGCATCGACGCGTACGACTGGAAGCCGTTCGGGCCCGATCTCGATGCGGTCGAGTGGGACTACACGAGCTTCGATCCAGCGGAGACGCAGCCACTCGACCAGCCGAACCGGTTCCGCACGGTCACCTTCCCGGACGGCTGCGCCTCGTGGTTCGTCCCGGACTTCGAGCCCGTTGCGGTGGGCTGGGGCTCCGGAAAGCAGCCGTTCGGCCAGCTCGATGGACAGCTCGAGCCGCTGTCCCCGAACTGTTCGGCGCCGTTCTGTCGGTGTGGCGAGCCGCCGAGGACGCTGTGGGAGAAGGAAGTCCTGCTGGTGCGCGCCACGCTCGACGTCCCGCCTCTGCGCGAAGGGCATCGCTACCGGATCGTGGTCGGCGGCAGCGCGCACGTGCAGGCCGGCGAGGGCTACGCGCTCTGGATCGACGGGGAGCCGCTGTTCACGTCGACGGTGGGGGTCGGCATGCGGCAGGGCGGCCAGCCACGCGGGGCGATGATCGACGAGACGGCGCGCGCGAGCTTCGCGGACGGGCGCGTGACCGTCGCGCTCTCGAGCTTCCTGCGGTTCCACCACCCGCGGCAGGGCGTGATTCCGCCGCGCGGCCACATCAGCCTGCGGATCGAGGAGCAGAAGCTCCCGCCGCTCCGCTGAAAGGTCGCTCCTCCGGCCTTGCAGTTGCGTGAGCGGCGGCCGCAAGGCCTCCGTTCCGCGGCAGGCGATCCGCGTCCAGCGGCAGACCGATCCGAGGTCGTTCGTCGCGGTGCGCGTGGCGCCGCGGTCCGCACCGAGAACCACGGCCAGGAGGTCCGTGGTCGCAGCGGCTGCGGTGGGATGCGGAACGTCCGCGACGCTTCGCCCTGTGCGTCCGCGACGAATGGGAACCGTCCCTGCGCGCTGGCCATGGACGTCCATGAGGAGGTCCCGAGCCCCGGGGATGTCCAGTGCGTGCCGACCTACGGGTTCTGGCCGGAGCCAGTCGTGGGCTCGGCTTCGGCGGCTCGCACGGGGGGAGCCTCGTCCTTCGGCTTCTGGTCCAAGAGGCCACGGATGCGTTCCACGAGCGGCCCAGAAAGGTCCTGTCCGTAGAGCTGGTTGTGGAACCGGTCGAGGGACCTC
>JBEAPQ010000206.1:0-6259 GCA_041164325.1 Planctomycetota bacterium
TTGCCGGTCCTCCGCGCGACCTCGACGCCGAACTCGCTGAGGATGAAGTTGGGCCGCTCGACGTCTCCCCGCCCTGGTCCAGTTCCCGGAAGGGACGGATGGGTCAGCGTCTCGACGCGGAAGGCCGTGATCCCGGTGAGGTCGGTGTCGACCTCGATCCGGTAGGTCGTCGTGCTCGGCACCTGCCCCCCGACGAGGACCGACCCGTCGTCCAGCAGCTCGTGATCCTCGCCGCCCGTCGACTCGAAGCCTGCAACTCCGAGGATCTCGAAGCCCGCCCCGGTCCGCACCGCCTCACCCAGTTCCCGGACCCGGTCGTCGAAGCCCGCGTCGAGCGTCGCCAGGAGCGAGTCCCGCTGCTGCAAGAGCTCGGCACGCCGCGCGACCAGCCGGTCCCGTTCCGCCTGCCGTTCGGCCGTCAGCGGCAGGTCGATCTTCGGCCCGTAGAAGTCGTAGCGGACGCCCTCCTCACCGAACGGATTGCGGACCTCGAGCGGCGTGTTGTTGAAGAACGCGAACAGCCGGTAGTAGTCCCGCTGCGTGAACGGGTCGTACTTGTGGTCGTGGCACTGCGCGCACTCCATCGTCGTGCCGAGCCAGACCGTCGCCGTCGTGTTGACGCGGTCGAAGACCTGCTGGACGCGGTTCGCTTCCGGGTGCACGCCCGCTTCCACGTTGCACGTCACCGTCCGGTGGAAGCCCGTCGCGATCTGCTGGCTGAGCGTCGCATCCGGCAGCAGGTCCCCCGCCAGCTGCTCGATCGAGAACCGGTCGAACGGCATGTCCTGGTTGAGCGCGTCGATGACCCAGTCCCGGTAGGCCCAGCTGTCGCGGAGCTGGTCCGCCTGGAATCCGTTCGAGTCCGCATAGCGCGCGAGATCCAGCCAGCTCCGCGCGTGGTGTTCGCCGAACCGCGGCGACGCGAGCAATCGGTCGACCACGCGCGCGAACGCCTCGTCCGACGGATCCGCCAGGAACGCATCGACCTCTTCGACCGTCGGCGGAAGGCCGATCAGGTCCAGGTAGACCCGGCGCAGGAGCCGTGCGGGCTCGGCCCGCGGTGCTGTCTCCATGCCCTCGTCGGCCAGTCGTGCACGGACGAAGGCATCCACCGGGTGCTCCGCCTGACGATCGACCGGAAGCGCGAGCCGCGTCGGAAGACGGTAGGCCCAGTGGTCCGACTGCGCGCACGCCTCGATGCCGAAGACGGCGGCCGCGATGCCTGGCAGCACGCGAAGGCCGAAGCTGCGCACGAGCGAACGATGCTGGGCCGGGCAGGACACGGCGGAATCCTAAGCGATGGCCGCGAGCCGCGCGCACGGTCCGGCGGACGCCTGCGACCGGTATGCTGCGGGACCGGCTCGATGCCGCCCCCTCTGATGCTCGACACGACAACGCTGCGCCGCATCGCGGCCGTGCTCTGCGCAGGCACCCTGTCCCTGCCCGCGCAGTCGGAGATCCAGGACGCGCCTTCCTCCCTCGACGAGATCCGTCGGCAGGGCGCCCAGAAGTCCCGGTACCTCGCCCCCGAAGCCGGCACGCCGGAACCCGACGCTGCTTCGGGCCCCGACCTCGAGGGCTTTGCCCGCGACATCGAGCCGATCCTGCGCCGGTCCTGCTACGAGTGCCACGGACCCGACGAAGACGAGGGCGGCGTCCGGCTCGACGAGATGGACCCGGACTTCTTCGCCGGCGAGGACGTCGACTGGTGGCTCGACGTGCTCGCCGTTCTGACCAACGGCGAGATGCCGCCCGTCGACGGCCCGAAGCTCGCCGACGAAGACCGCGCCCGGGTCATCGACTGGCTGTCCCTGGAGACGCAGCGCGCCTCGACCAACCGTCGCGCGAGCCGCGCGCACAGCTCGTTCCGGCGCCTGACCCGCTACGAGTACGACTACGCCCTGCAGGACCTGCTCGGCGTGTCCTACGACTTCGCGGCCGACCTCCCGCCCGACCCGGCGTCCGAGGACGGGTTCCGCAACTCGTCGGAGACGCTGCACATCGCCGGCTCGCAGCTCCGCACCTACCTGGACGCGGGGCGCCGCGCGCTCGAGCTCGCGACCGTCACCGGAGACCGCCCGACACCGCTGCAGTGGAGCGTGTCGATGCGCGACCTCGCGGCCCGGGAGTGGGACGGCCAGGACCAGCAGCTCGACAAGGTCCGGAAGCAGCACGAAGGCGACCCGGCCAAGGCCCAGGAGGAAGTCGACAAGCTGCTCGCTCGATTCCGCAACCCGCCGGGCGGGACCTGGTTCGAAGACGCCGCGTCCGGCCGGAAGGCCCGGCAGTCCTGGGGCTACAACGGCGCGAGCTACGCCCGCAAGCCGAGCGAGGAGCTGGTCGACCTCCCGGCGCCGTCGGACCACGTCGCGGTCGTCACGCCCAACTCGAGCCTGATCGTCGAACTCGGCGACCGCGTCCCCGAGCGTGGCCCGCTCCGCGTCCGTTTCCGCGCGTCACGGGCAGACGGTGACGGGCGTGCGCCGCGGGTGCGACTGATGTTCGGCTGGCAGGCGAGCAACGACTCGCGGTCCTTGATCGAGGTCAGCGAAGAAGACGTGGTCGTCGACGCCCTGCCGGATGCGCCCGCGGTCTACACGTTCGAAGTCCCGATCAGCCGGATCTACCCCCGCAACCTGGTCCGCGGCGTCCACAAGCTCGGCGACCTGCCGAGTCCGTCCGAGTACATCCGGCTCGCGCACGCGGGCGGCACCTCGAGTCCGGTCCGCATCGACCACGTCGAGATCACGGCACCGGCCTACGACACGTGGCCGCCGGCGTCCCACACGCGGATCTTCCCCGACCGCAAGCCCAACGAGGGCGAGCAGAAGTACGCCCGCCGCGTCCTCGAGGGGTTCCTGCCGCGGGCGTGGCGCCGGAGCGTGACCAAGCAGGAGATCACCCAGAAGCTCGCACTGTTCCGGCGTGTCCGGGCCGAGTGTGAATCGCTGCAGGAAGCCCTCGTCGAGGTCCTGGCAACCACCCTCGCTTCGCCCAACTTCCTCTACGTGACGGCGAGCGACCGGAAGGAGGGGCAGGCAGAGGGCGCGGCACCACTCACCGACGCCGAGCTCGCCACCCGGCTGGCGGTCTTCCTGTGGTGCAGCGTCCCGGACGACGAGCTGCTGGCGCTCGCTGCCGAGGAGCGTCTCCACGAGCCCGAGGTCTTGGCGGCGCAGGTCGCCCGCATGCGCGCCGATCCGCGCGCCCGGCGCTTCGCCCACCACTTCGTGCACCAGTGGCTCAATCTCGAGCTGCTCGAGTTCCTGCAGGTGGACCGCAAGCTCTACCGGAACTTCGACGCCAAGCTGAAGGCTGCGATGCTGGCCGAACCGGTGGCGTTCTTCGACGAACTGCTCCGCGCCGACCGCAGCGTCCTCGACGTCGTCCACGCCGACTTCGCGGTCGTCAACGAGAGGCTCGCGACCCACTACGGCTTCGAAGGCGTCGAGGGCGATGACTTCCGCGTCGTGCCGGTGCCCGCGAATGCACCCCGCGGCGGCCTTCTGACCCAGGCGGGCATCCTCGCGATGAACTCGAACGGCGAGGACTCGCACCCGATCAAGCGCGCGGTCTGGCTGATGGAGCGCATCCTCAACGACCCGCCGCCCCCGCCGCCGCCCGCCGTGCCGGAGATCGACCTCGCCGACCCCGAGATCGCCAAGATGACGCTCAAGCAGCGGCTCGAGGACCACCGCAACCACGCGGCCTGCATGTCGTGCCACTCGAAGATCGATCCCTGGGGATTCGCGTTCGAGAACTTCGACGCAGTCGGCGCTTGGCGCAGCGAGGTCCGCGGCCAGCCCGTCGACGCCAGCGGAACGCTGTTCAACGGGCAGACGCTCGACGGCGTCGACGGCCTCAAGCGCTTCCTGCTCGGCGACCGGCAGGACCAGTTCGTCCGTGGCATGGTCGAGAAGCTCGCGACGTTCGCGCTCGGGCGCCCGCTGGTCTTCGAGGACCGGGCCGCGCTGGACCGTATCACCGCCGAAGTCAGGCGGAACGGGGACGGGCTCGCGACGATCGTCACCACGTTGGTGCAGAGCGACCTGTTCCGTTCGCGGTAGGATTCCAGGCATGCAGCGCAACGTCGGAGCCACCGAGTACGCATCGATCGATCGGCGACGCTTCCTGCGCGGATCGGCCGCAGCACTGGCGCTGCCCTGCCTCCCGTCGCTCGGACGCGTCCCGGTGTCTCCCGCCGCGGGCTCGGGAATCAAGCGCTTCGTCTGCGTCTACTTCCCCGACGGCGTGCCGATGCCGCTCAGGGAGGACCCGGCGTTCCAGGAATGGTCGTGGTTCCCGCACGGCTCGGGCCGGGACTTCCAGCTGACCAAGGTCCTCGACGTCCTCGAGCCGCTGCGCAGCGACATGACGATCGTGTCCGGCATGTCGCACCCCGCGGTGCGTGCGGTCCACGGGCACTCCAACGCGGACCAGTTCCTGACCGGTGCCGACACCGGCGCCGTCGGCCAGTACCGGAACTCGATCTCCCTCGACCAGCTGTTCGCCGCGCACCTAGGCGAGGCGACGCGCTACTCGTCGCTCGTGATGTCGACGGACGGCGGCACCGGGACGCCGCGCGGCGCGCACACCGTGTCCTTCGACCGCAAGGGCCGTGCGATCCCCGCCGAGCACCGCCCGCGGCAGATCTTCGAGTCGCTGTTCGTCCACCGCGACGGCGACGCCGCTCGCCGCGCAGCGGTCAGCGGCAGCGCCCTCGATGACCTGCTCGCCGACGCGCGCAGCCTCCGCAGCTCGCTGTCGGAACACGACCGCGAGGCGTTCGAGGAGTACCTCGACGCCGTCCGCGAGACCGAGCAGAAGATGGAGCGCGCCAAGCGCTGGCAGCGCATCCCGCTGCCGAAGGTCGACGGGCACGGCCTCGACCTGGAAGTCGGCATGGACGCGCCGCGCGCCTACTTCCAGACGATGCTCGACCTGGTGCACCTCGCATTCCGCACCGACTCGACCCGCGTCGCCACCTACCAGGTCGGTCGCGAGAACGGCGTCGGCCACAGCGACCACCTCGCCAAGGCCGTCGGTTTCCCGCTCGCCCACCAGCTGTCGCACGACACGAAGAACCCCGGCGGCTGGAAGAACTTCGGCATCTACTGCCGCTTCCTCGCCGAGGAAGTCGGGCGCTTCGCGCAGAAGCTCAAGGACACGCCGGAACCCGGCGGCGACGGCAGCATGCTCGACCACACGCTGATCCTGTTCGGCTCGGCGTCGAGCGCGTTCCACCTGTCGCGCAACTACCCGCTCGTCCTGCTGGGCGGCAAGTCGATGGGCTTCCGCCACGGTCAGTACCTGAACTTCATCGGCGACGATGCGTTCGGCGGCTCGTGGAACGGCGGCACCGAGCCCTGGCAGCGCGAGTTCGACAAGGACGACGTGCCGCTGGCCAAGCTCTACGTCACGATGCTGCAGAAGCTCGGCGTCGAGACCGACCCGTTCGCGGGCGTGACGGGCGGCATCGACGGGCTCTGACCTGCAGGGCTCTGGACCGCGGCGCGGCGGAGTCAGCCGTCCAGGTCGTCGTCCGAGTCGTCGTCTTCCTCTTCCTCCTCCGAGTCGTCGTCTTCCTCCTCCGCATCGTCCTCACCCATCAGAGGGGGGACCGTCGGATCGAAGAACAGCGTGCCGACCCCGAGGTCCATCGGCCCGAGGCCGACGCACAGGCCGACGAGGCCGACCTCCAGCCGCAGCAGCTTCCAGATCGTCAGCTCGAACAGCGCTCCGTCGCTCGTTCCGTCGAGGAGCTCGGCGCGCAGCAGGGTCTCTTCGGCCCGCCAGCCGAACACCGCGTGGCCGTCGATGAGACCCTCGGCGCGCGCTCCAGGGGGGCCATCCTGCGCGTCGACGGTGATCAGCGAACAGGCCGAGAAAGTCGCGCACAGCGAAGCAGCGACGAGGAACTTCGTAAGGGATGCGAACATGTGATGATCAGGATGCTCCTTGGGATGCGCAGACAGTAGGCCGTGGCCGCTGGCCCCACACTTCAGGACAGCAGGTTCCGGCACAGACCTCACGGCGGTCGCGACAGATGCAGAGGCGCGGTTCGGACCAAGGCCGCCGGGATTCGTAGATTTCGGGACGAACCGAGTCAGTGGAAGTCCCTGCTCCCCGCCGTCACCGGAGCCTCCTCGACCCGCGGCACCCAGATCCGCTTGGCGACCAGGTGGACCACGCCGTCCTGGCGCTGGACCCGTCCCTCCACCGCGAGGAACGGCTCGGCCTTCACGAGCACGTGGTGGCG
>JBEAPQ010000207.1:0-2790 GCA_041164325.1 Planctomycetota bacterium
GCGGCCGCAACGTCGGCGTCTTCGCCGCCCGCGAGACCCTGCTCCAGAGTGGCTTCGCCTGGGACGAGAAGCTCGACCAGCTCGCCCGCAAGCCCTTCGTCGTCCACCAGCCCCACGGCGACGGCCACGTGGTCGCGTTTGCCGAGGACCCGAACTTCCGGGGCTTCTCGGAGGGCACCGACCTGCTCTGGATCAATGCGGTCCTGCTCGGACCGGCATTCTGAGGCCGTCGTCGACAACGCCCGATCCCGCTACACTCGGCCCGCGATGACGTCCCGCTACCGCATCCACCCCGGCTACGGCGTCGGCGCCTACGTGCTGGGCGCGACGCGGGAGCAGGTGCTCGCGTTGCAGGAGGACCCGGTCGACGTCGACCGCGAGTTCGACGAAGACGGCTCCGAGCACTGGGAACTGGAGCTCGGTCTGGTCGAGGTCCGCTTCGATGCCGACGACGACGGTCGCGCCAGCTGGATCACCGTCAGCCACCCGGACGCCGAGATCGCCGGCATCCGACCGATCGGACTGCCGCTGGCAACCCTGCAGGACAAGCTGCGGAGCGCGGGGCTCGGCCCGCTGATCCTCGCCGACGAGTTCGGGGACGGCATGTCCGACCACGAATGGCCGGGCGGCAGCCTGTCGTTCTGGATCTCGCACGGCATCGTCGAGTCGGTCACGGTCATGCCGTTCTACGACCCCACCGGCGAGATCCCGCTCTGGCCCCTCGACGCCGCGCGCGGCTGAGCGCGTCCCGACGTGGCTGCTGACGACCCTGTCGTCCGTGAAGACGGCACCCTGTTCGCGCCGCGGTTCGGCGACGTCTACTTCCAGGCCGACGGGCTCCGGGAGAGCGAGCACGTCTTCGTGCACGGCAACGACCTGCCCGAGCGGTTCGCGAGCCTCGGGCCTGCGGCCGTCTTCACGATCGCCGAGACCGGCTTCGGCACCGGCCTGAACTTCCTCGCCGCGTGGCGCTGTTTCCGGACGCACGCCCCGGCGACGGCGCGGCTCCACTTCGTGTCGTTCGAGGCGCACCCGCTCAGCCCAGAGTCGCGGCGCGCGGCCCTCGCTCGGTTTCCGGAGCTGTGCCGCGAAGTCGACGCGCTCGTCGAAGCGATCGAACCCGGGCGACTCGGGTTCTGCCGCCACGCGTTCGACGGTGGACGCGTCGTGCTGGTCCTCCAGCACGGTCCGGCGCTGCAGCGCCTGGCCGAGACGACGTTCACGGCCGAGGCCTGGTTCCTCGACGGCTTCGCGCCCTCGCGCAACGGGGAGCTCTGGTCCCCCGAGCTGCTGCGCCTCGCCGCGGCGCGGACCATGACCGGCGGGACCGCAGCGACGTTCACGGTGGCCGGAGCCGTGCGCCGTGGCCTCGAGGCCGCGGGCTTCGCGCTGGAACGCCGTCCGGGCTTCGGCCAGAAGCGCGAGATGCTGACCGCACGTCTCGTCGACCGGCTGGCGGACGAGACGCCGAGCTGGTGCCGGATGCCCCGGTTCGACCGCCCTGCGCACGTCACGGTCGCAGGTGCCGGACTCGCGGGCGCCGGAGCCGCCCGCGCCCTGGCCGAGCGCGGCATCGACGTCACCGTCCTCGACCCGGGCGGGATCGCTGCGGGCGCGTCCGGCCACGCGCTCGCGGTGCTCCAGCCTCGGATCGGCGACGAGCCGGACGCGCGGATCGTGACCGCGGCCTTCGCGTTCACGCGGAGCTGGATCGATTCGCATACCGCTCGGCTCGCGCTCGCGCGCGACGGCGTCCTCCATCCCGCGCTCGATCCCGACGAAGCCGAGGCACTCCGCGCACGCCTCGCACGGCACGCGGACACCGAGAGCCACCCAACGGAGCCCCTGGCCGTCTGGCTCGACCGAAACGCGAGCCAGATCGCGGCGGGAGCCGACGTGGCCCCCGCGGGCGGGCTCTTCCTGCCCCGCGGCGCGCTCATCCGCCCCGCAGCGCTGTGTCACGCCCTGCTCGATCACCCGCGGATCACGGTCCACAGCGAAGCGCTCGCCTCCCTCGACGGCAGCCCGGTCGTGCTCGCGCACGCCCTCGCCGCCGACCAGCTCTGCCCGGATCTCCCCCTGCGCGCGGCCCGCGGCCAGCTGACGCATCTGGCCGCCGAGGGGTCGGAAGCACCACCCCACGTGGTGCTCTGCCACGACGGCTACCTGACGCCAGCGGTCGACGGCATCCGAGCCGCCGGCGCGACCTACACGTTCGACAGCCGCAGCGAAGAGATCGACCCCGCCGACGACGCCCGCAACGTGCTCCGCCACCGCGTGTCGTTCCCGAGCTGCGCGGGTGCTCTGGCGCAGCCTGTCGCCGGTGCCGACGTCGGCATCCGTGCGCTGACCCCCGACCGACTGCCGTACGTGGGACCGCTGCCGGACGGACCGGCGTGCCTCGACCGCTACGGCGCGCTGTGGCGCGGTGGACGCCCCCCCGAAGTCGACGTCGATCCACAGCCGGTGCAACGGAACGTCTTCGTTACCGTCGGCCACGGTTCCCGGGGCGTGGCCACCGGTCCTTTCGCCGGCGAAGTGCTCGCCGCGCTCTGGTGCGGCGAGCCGCTTCCGCTCGCGCCGGAACTCGTGGCCCGCGTCCTGCCGATCCGCGCGCTGCGCCGCGCGGTCGCCCGCGGCGAGAGGGCGTCGAGCTGACATGGACTTCGGCCGCCTGCCCTCGGTCGACGGCGTCGACTTCGAGCTGCCCGCGGACGACCCGGTCGTCCGCGACGTGCTCCAAGGCCAACGCGCCCCGCACGCGCGCGTGCGGATCGGCACGCCGCGGTT
>JBEAPQ010000208.1:0-2524 GCA_041164325.1 Planctomycetota bacterium
GCTTGGGCTACGGCATCGTCAACGCAACCTGGGGCGCCTTCCCCGGCCACCCGCTCGACGATATCCAGAGCGGGCAGGGCGTGGTCCACAACGGCTTGCTCATCGACCATCCGCAGAAATCGGTGATCCGCACGCCCTTCGTGATGAAGCCGACGCCGGCGTGGTTCACCGACCACAAGAACAACCTCGCGCTCGGTCAGGTGATGACGGCGTTCGAGGCGGCGCCGTCGTTCTTCAAGGTGCCCAAGGTCGCGCTGACCGCGCTCAAGGGCTGAAGGAGAGTCCCGATGAACGAGAGCCCCTTCGGTCCGCGGCCCTTCCGCGTGCTCGGCATCCAGCAGATCGCCGTCGGCCACCTCGACAAGGGCGAGCTGCGCCGCTTCTGGGTCGATTTGCTCGGCCTCACGGTGCAGAGCAGCTTCCGCTCCGAGCGCGAGAATGTCGACGAGGACATCTGCCAGATCGGCAGCGGTCCGACCGCCGTCGAGGTCGATTTGATGCAGCCGCTCGACCCCGAGAAGAGCCCGAAGGTGCACGTCCCGACGCTGAACCACGTCGGGCTCTGGGTCGACGACCTGCACGCCGCCGTCGCCTGGCTCGAGGGCAACGGTCTGCGCTTCACGCCCGGAGGGATCCGTCCCGGCGCCGCCGGCCACGACGTCGTCTTCGTGCATCCGAAGGGCAACGACGCGTTCCCGGAGTCGGCGCGCGGTGTGTTGGTCGAGCTGGTGCAGGCGCCGCCGGCGGTGATCGCGGCGTTGGGGTAGCGTTCGTGCCGAGCGCCGCGACGACCTGAACGCTGAAGGGCGCGTGCGCCTCCGACATGGACTGCGTCGCGACCACCGGCGGACCGTGCCGGCAGACCCACTCGTCCAGCAGCACGGGGGCGTCGGTGCCGACGGGCTGTGCGTGCGCGTCGGAACGTCAGAGTGACCTCAAGCCGTATTGTCGGCGGCAGATCGACCCAGGCGGTCGCTCGCAGCAATGCGAGTCGCTTCCGAGGTGTGGGCCGTCGGCGTTGCGTGCCGTGGAGTCTCGCCCGCGGTGGCCCTGGGTGTCATGACGGGTCCTGACACGCCTATCAAAGCGCCCTCACCGAGACGCCCGGCCCTGCCCCGGCCGGCGACGACGCCCCGCCGGGTGTCCGTTGCTTGACTGCCGACTTCTTCGGGAACCGACGATGTTCGGCTGTCACGGTCGGACACCCCTGGTCACGCACCGTCGCCTCGATTCGTCCGAGCATGGGACACGTTCGAAGTGCCGGGCGTTTCGACGAGGGCGTTTCGCCGAGCGCATTTCGACGGGGGGCAAGCCGCCGCTTGACCGGCCGCCCGCCGGCACGCAGCCTCAGAAGTGGCCTACCTGTGGGTCGATCTGCCGGGGCGCCGATGACAACCGACGTACGATGGCGACAACGACTGCAGAACTTCGAACGCGCGGTCGAGGTGCTGGTCCGCGTCTGTGACGCCGCCGACGCCGACGCTCCCTCCGAGGTCGAGCGACTCGCGCTGATCCAGGCCTTCGAGATGGCCCACGAGCTCTCCTGGCTGACGCTCAAAGATCTGCTCGAATTCGAAGGCGTGACCGGCCTCGTCGCGTCGCGCTCGACGGTTCGCGAGGCCTACGCTCACGGCCTGCTGGAAGACGGTCAGGTCTGGATGGACATGATCACGGACCGGAACCGCACCTCCCACCTCTACGACGAATCCGTCGCTGCTGCCGTCGCGATGCGCATCGCCGGCACCTATCGGTCGAGATTCACATCGCTCGCCGCTGCGTTGCGTGCGCGAGCGAATGCAGAGGACGCATGAACCACGGCCTCCCGCCCAGGAGCCTCGCCACCCTGTATCGCATCCTGGCTGCCCATCCCGAAGTGGAGACCGCCATCCTCTACGGCTCGCGGGCCTTGGGCCGGCACCGTCCGGGCTCGGATATCGACCTCGCATTGGTCGGCGACGGCGTCGACGGAAGCCTGTGCGGACGAATCTGGAGCGAGTTCGACGCCTCCGACCTGCCGTACAAGGTCGACGTCACGGCGCTGGCGGAGGTCGGCAACGTGGCGTTGACTGAGCATATCCAGCGGGTTGGCGTGCCGCTCTACCGTCGTGGCGATCGGGTGGCGGCTTGAGGCAGGCCTTTCCGTAGCGGGGGCCTCCTCGACGCTTCGGCCGAACTTGGGGGGCACGTCACTGTCCGCCCGCTTTCAGTCGCTGTTGTACGTGCGCATCCGCAACGCAGACGCCCCACTGGCCGTCTTTCCGTACGCGTACACGAGCATCGCGCTATCAGACTTGCGGAGCACGGCTTCAAGCGCGGCCTCGATCTTGTAGATCGGCACACTGTTGGGGATGCGGTAGATGTCGCCCTCGACCCGTTCGTGGCCCCAGTGAGTAGAGTCCCCCCACGTGGTGTGTGAACGGAACGAGGCCGAGCCGCAGGCTCGTCGCCGAGTTCCGACAACCCGCCTGCGTCACGGAGCGCAGCCGGGGTCAAGGATGGCCGCAGGCCAGGCGCGCAGCGCCCT
>JBEAPQ010000209.1:0-9379 GCA_041164325.1 Planctomycetota bacterium
GACCAGGAAGAGCGGGCAGAGCCCCTGCCGACCGAGCTCGAGGAAGTGCTCCGCACAGCCTCGCTGCTCGACGAGTTCGCCAACCTCGCACCGTCATGCCGTCGCGCTTGGACCGAGCACGTGCTCGGAGCGAGGCGTCCCGGGACCCGCGTCCGCCGCGCTGCAGCCGCCGTCGAGGCGGTACGGGAGCGCAGATATCCATGATGCCCTCTACCATCTCGCCCAGAGCCTGCGACCAGATCGGGCGACAGGCTGCGAACAGACGGCGAAGGGCTTGCCGGGCGACGGCCTTCGCCGTCACGCTTGGATCTGGAATCGACGGGGTCACAGGCCTCTTCAGCCCTGATCGCTCGCTCCTCGGTCCATTCCGACTGCTGCTCATGAGTGGGCGAGCAAGAGCCAGTTGCATCGTGGAGCTTCCCAACGCGGACGGAGACGTCTGCATCCTGCTCGCGGGCCAGCGCGGCTACCCCTCCTGCTGCTACCACGTGGATCCATCGAGCACGCCGAAGTGGCTCCGCGCTCCGCTGTTCGCGAGCTTGCAGAGGAGATCGGGCTTCATGGCCCTGCGGCGATCCACGTCTTCGACCACAGGTCTCGCTTCATGGCTCACCGGGTCTTCCTGATGGCGGCAGACAGGGATGACTTTCGGCCTGGAGACGACGTGGAGCGGCTGCTCCTCGTGCGGATTCCGGACTTGCTCGAAGACTCGGGATTGCCCTGCCCGTTGTCCCGCTCCACCTCTGCGATCCTCGAGCGATACGTGGACTGGAGGGAGTCCAACCTCGCTCTCGTGCGGGCCCTTCGAGGCAGCTGTCCCGGCAGGTCGACCTAGGTCCCGACGATCAGCTCGGTCCCAGTCGTCAGTCCGAGCGGCAGCTGGTTCCCAGGGGTCGGATCGAACAGGGCTCCCTGCACGTAGAGACGGGCACCGAGGAGGGACGGATCGTCGGGCGTTCGGAGCTGGAACTGCACCGGTTGGTTCGGGCCGGACCAGGGGCCGTTGATCTGTGCGGCGAGAGGAGCGCTGGCGTCGACGAGGAGTTCACCGGGGGCGCCAGCGCCGGCCATGCCGAGTCCGGGAATGGGAGTGCCGCACGGGAAGCCGAGCGCTGGCTGCAGCGCGTAGATCATCGCGGCGGTCGAGCCTGCGGCCTGCGTGCCGAGTGGGTTGGTGACGCCGAACGTCATCGTGGTGCCGACGGCGGGTCGGCCGGTGACGAGCAGGCTACCCGTCGGATTGATGCCGCAACCGTAGGGCGTGGCGATCGCGACGCGGTCGCCGAGCGAGCCGTCTGGGTTGAGGTTCTGGGCGTAGAGGTCGCCGCTGTCGTTGCGGCCGTCACTCCAGGCGCATAGAGCGACGCCGCTCGGTGTCGCCGCGGCGACGAGGCGGCTCTTGCTGCTCGGGGCCGATGACACGTCGAGCGGCTGCGTCGTGACGGCTCCGTTTGCCGACACGTGGAACCCGAGAATGCGGTAATGGGTGGGCGTGGGGAGGGCTTCGAAACAGACGGCCGCGAGCCCGTCCAGACAGCGCGTTGCGACGGGATACTGACGCTCGGTTGCGCCGACGGGCACGACGGACAGGCCTGTCGGACCGAAGGCGCGCTGGCCCGATGCGTCGACCTTCTGCGCGGTGATTCCCCACCGGGACTGCGTCGCGTTGCGCTCGTTGAAGACGGCGAGGACCTCTTGGCGGCCCTCCAGCCAGACGATCGACGGGTCGAACGAGCTGGCGCTCGACAGCGAGACGCCGTTGTGTGGAAAGGCCTCCGCGCCGGTGCTGAGGAGGCGCTGCACGCGCGCGTTGAACAGCGATCCGGTCGCGAAGTGCCACGCGAGGATCGCGCCGCCGGCGCCGTCGGACAGGAGTCTTGGCTCGTGCGCGATCGGTACGGATGCCTGGTCGAACACGGCGATACGGGTCCCGTTGTTCCACAGCGCGCGGCCGCTCGCATCGAACTTCTGGGCGTGGACGTGCTTGTTGCCGATGAACGTGAACGTCCTCACCCAGCTGACGATGACCGCGCCTTGGTCGGCGGCGACGACGCGCGCGAACGCCGGGGCCGCTCCCGGATCGCCAGGGATGCGGATGCCATCCCCGGCGAAGCGCGGCGTGCCCTGCCGGTCCAGCCGCTGCATCTGCAGCGTCCCGAGGCCCGAGTTGGGCCACACGAACACGAAGTCGCCGTCGCTCGCCTCGCAGACGACGGGGTTGGCTTCGTAGTCGGCGTTGCTGCTCAGCGTGACGCCGTTCGCACCCCAGACAGGTGCTCCCGTGGGATCGATCCGGTACGCGTAGACGTCGAGGTCGGAGCCCGCTCGGGTGTCCGTGAACGCGAGGACGCAGTGGTCATCACGGTCCGCGATCAGGCTCCAGCCGACGAGGCTCGTGCTCTGCGGCTGGCTGCTGATGACGAGCCCGCTCGGGGCCCACTGGGCGACACCCCGTGCATCGAGACGTTGGAGTCGGACCTCGTAGCTGCCGCTTCGCTGGTCGAACCAGCCGATGTAGCACCCGCCGTCACGCGTCGCCGCGATCTGTGGGACGACCTGGTCGCCGTTCGCGTTGGCAATCGCGAGGTTCGAATTCGCTTGGGTCGGCCATTGGGCGATGGCCACTTGGGTCACGAACGCGAGTGCTGTGATGAGATGGCGCATCGGTGGTCGGAAGGCTCCGGAGGTCGGGAACACGCCGAGACAGTGGACAGCGCCATGGGCTTCCCGCCAAGCCGTGCCGGTTGGGGGGGACCATTCCGTCGGCTTGGCGGCCGTCGGCACCGATGCGGAGGACCGCGGCAGGCGAGGTCCAAGGGCCCTGGGTGTCTGCTGGCAGTCCGCCGGATCCTCCAGGATCGGGTGCTTCTCGGACCGGTTTCCGCCTCTACATTCCTCCGCACGAGGTCCGAGATGGAGGTTCAACGGTGGTGGTGATTCATCGATTCGTGGTCGTCCCCAAGGTCGCTCATCCCTGGTACGACGAGGTCAGAGCAGGCGCTGAGTCCCAGGCTCGGGTGCTGGGCGAGCAGTTGGGTGGGATCGTCGAGGTCGAGTTCCTCTGCCCACCAGCCGTGGGCGTCGCGGAGCAGAACGCCACGCTCCAGCGGGCCTGCGAATCACGGCCCAGCGGGGTGGCGCTGGACCCCGTGGACGCGATGGATCACTTGCCAGCTCTGAAGGCGCTCGAGACTGCGGGGATTCCCTTGGTCCTGTTCGATGCACCGTCACCTGCCGCTGGCTCGACCAGCGTCGGAAACTGTTTCGCGGAGCAGGGAGAGATCGCGGCGGAGCGGCTCGCCGAGCTGCTGGGCCACGCGGGGAAGATCGCGCTGATGCACGGCTGTCCGACGGCTCCGAACCATCGACAGCGTCATGCCGCCCAGCTGCGGGTTCTCGCGAAGTACCCGGAGATCACGGTCGTCGATGGCGGAACGGACAACGACAGCATCGAGACGGCTCGAACCGAGGCAGCCGCCGTGCTGGAGGCGCACCCGGACTTGCGGGGCTATCTGTGCTGTGACGCTTCCGGGCCGATCGGGATCGCTCGGGCCATCGAGGAGGCGGGCCGCGTCGGAACCGTCAAGGTCGTCAGCATGGATGGCATCCGGCCCATTCTCGAGGCGGTGAAGGAAGGCATCATCGAAGCCTCCGCCGCGACGATTCCGCACATGCAGGGCTCCATGGCCGTGCTCATGCTGTGGCAAGCGACCTTGGGAGTGGCTCTGCCCAAGTTCGTGGATACGGGAATCGACCTGATCACGAAGGACAACGTCGACGCCTACCTGGCACGTTCGATCTGAGGGGCCGAGGCAGGAGGGCTGCGCAAGCCGGCGTCGTTGCGGTGACCGCGCGACGTGGAGCCGATCGATGCCTCGCCAGGGCCGTGCGTGCGATGCCTCGCAGCCCGTGACGAATTGTCGTCATGGGCTCTCGGCCCCTGGACTGTCCGGGCGCCACGCCTTCCCGGTGATGAGTCGCGCTCCGCGCGAGAACGCGAAGTACTGCCACGCCCACCCGATCATCACCGCGATGCGATTCCGGTAGCCGATCAGATAGAAGACGTGGACGACCCACCAGAGCCACCAAGCGACGAATCCCGCGATGCGGAACCGTCCGAACTGTGCGACGGCCGCTGCGCGCCCGACCGTCGCGAGCGACCCCTTGTCGCGGTAGCGGAAGGGTTCGAGGGGCTTGCCGAGCAGCGCACGCTGCACGTTCCGTGCGGCGTGTCGGCCCGCCTGGACGGCTGCCGGGGCGACTCCCGGCACGCCCCGCCCCTTCACTTCGAGGCTGATCAAGTCCCCGGCGACCAGGACTTCGGGATGTCCGGGAACCGTCAGATCGGGAAGCACGCGCACGCGCCCTGCTCGGTCCGTGCTGGCGCCGAGACTCGCTCCGATCGGTGAAGCGGCGACGCCAGCGGCCCAGAGCACCGTGCGCGCGCGGATCTCCTGGTCCGCATAGCCGACGCCTTCGGCATCGATGCGCGTCACGTGGACGCCGGTGATGACCTCGACGCCGAGATCGCGGAGCTCGCGCTCGGCCTCGGCGGACAGAGCCGGGTCGAAAGGCGGCAGGAGCCGAGGAGAGCCCTCGATCAGCACGACGCGAAGGCTCGTCGGGTCGAAGCTCCGGAAGTCGCGCGCGACCGTCTGCCGGCCAATCTCGATCAGAGCGCCGGCGAGCTCGACGCCGGTTGGACCGCCGCCCACGACGACGAAGGTCAGGAGCTGCCGGACACGGTCCGGATCGCTCTCGGCCTCGGCTGCCTCGTAGGCACTGAGGACCCGGTTGCGGATCTCGAGCGCATCCTCGATCGACTTCAGTCCGGGTGCCCAACGCTCCCAGCTGTCGTTGCCGAAGTAGCTGTGCCGCGCGCCGGTGGCGACGATCAGGAAGTCGTAGGGGAGTTCGCTGTCCGCCAGCACCACTGTGCGCCGTGCGACGTCGATGCTCTCGGCCTTCGCCAGGAGCGTGCGGACGTTCTTCTGCCGCCGGAGGACGGAGCGAATCGGATAGGCGATGTCGCTCGGGTTCAGGGCCGCGGTGGCGACCTGGTAGAGCAGCGGCTGGAACAGGTGGTGGTTCCGCTGGTCGACGAGCGTGATGCGAGCGGCGGTGTGGCGGAGTTCGCGGGCGGCAGCCAGGCCAGCGAAGCCACCGCCGAGGATCACGACGTGCGGAACGGACGTGTCGTTCGGACGCATGGTGTGGACTGCGGTTCGGGAGCTCCCACGATGCCTCCGTGGACCGGACCTACGAAAGCCGGTGCGTGAGCCGGGATGGCAGCGGATACATAGGACCGGGACTCGCCTCCCAAAGGACCCGCCATGCCCAGGATTTCTTCGACCCTCGTCGCCTGTCTCGCGCTGGGCCTCCTGCCCGGCCGCGCGAGTGCGCAGGACCCGCGCCCTGACATCGTGTTCGTCATCGTCGATGACCTGAATGACTGGGTGGGCTTCTTGGGCGGGCACCCCAAGGCGGTCTCTCCCCACCTCGACGCACTCGCAGAGAGCGGGATGGTCTTCACGCAGGCCTACTGCAACGCGCCACAGTGCCGTCCGTCGCGGACCAGCCTGAACCACGGGGTCTACCCGTTCAGGACCGGGACCTACTTCAACGTGAAGGGGAGGGACGAGGCGTCGGTCGAGACGCCGACGATGCAGCAGTTCTTCGCGCAGAACGGCTACCGCGTCGCCAGCGGTGGCAAGGTGTTCCATGGCGGCCCGGGTCGGTCGGGAAGCGCGCTCTTCGCGCGACCTGCGGACCCGAAGCCCCCGGAGGGCGAGGACCGCTTCGATGCGGCGGGTTCACCCGACGACGGCTACGCGCTCGACGCTACGGACGAGGAGATGGGCGATCACAAGGTCGCAACGTGGGCGGTCGAACAGTGGCAGTCGGAGTCCGAAGAGCCGCTGTTCATGTCGGTCGGGTTCTTCCGCCCGCACCGTCCGCTGCAGGTTCCAGCTCCGTGGTTCGAACGGTTCCCACTGTCGGAGATCGAGCGTCCGGCCGAGCCTCTCGCGGGAGACGACTGGGACGACATGCCGGAGTTCGCGCGGATGTTGGCGCGCAGTCACGCGCACAAGCGCCTGCGTGGCGGTCTGAGTGACCACGAGCACCTGCTCGCGAACGACACGCTCGATGCGACCATCCGCGCCTACCAGGCGTCGGTGGCGTTCGTCGACCGACAGATCGGGAGGTTCATCGCGAGCCTCGCGACCAACCCGCGGGGGCGGGAGACCGTCGTCATGCTCGTCAGCGACCACGGTTGGCACCTCGGGGAGAAGAAGCACTGGTGCAAGGCTGCTCTCTGGGAACAGACGACGCGCATTCCGTTCCTCGTGCGCGGACCCGGTGTGAAGCCGGGGACGCGGTGTTCCCAGCCCGTCAGTCTGGTCGATGTCTTCCCGTCCCTGGTCGATCTCGCCGGCATCGAGAAGCCCGCGTGGCTCGACGGCACGTCGATCCTTGCGCAGCTGGCGGATCCCGAAGCGCCGCGGCCGCCGGCGATCTGCTCCTACGGTGCGGAAAACACCGCGGTCCGCGACGAGCACTGGCGCTACATCCGCTACGAGGATGGCTCCGAGGAGCTCTACGACCATCGGGTCGACCCCGACGAGTGGGTCAACCTCGCGCTCGATCCGAAGCACGCGCCGACCAAGCGGCGTCTCGCCGCGCACATCCCGCAGGACCCCCACCCAGGACTCCGGGTGGGAGAATGGTTGGTGCAGCGTCGCGACTGAACCGTCGGGACGGCGTCGTCCCGGACCGACGTAATCGCCCGGTGCGTGCCGTTTCGATCAGTTGCCGAACGTGATCTGGATCGCGTCCGACGGGCGCAGGCCCGGGATGATCGCGCAGCTGCCCGCAGGTGCACTGCCGAGGACCAGCCACTGCGCGTACATCGACGCACCGAAGAACACCGGTGAGCAAGGAATCGGCAGGCCGAGTTCGGTCGCACCCTGGCTCAGCGGCAGCTGTGCCGTGGCCTGCGGCACGATGATGCCACCGCAGGTGGGGCCACACAGACTCACGGGCGGGAGCAGGCTCAGGTCGAGGGCCAGCACCGCGATCGCCGAAGCGGGGTCAGCGCCTGACAGCGTGACCTTGAAGTTCGGGTTGCCGAGCGCCGCCGCCCCCGAGACGCCAGCCGTCGCGCCGTTCGCACAGCTGCCCGTGCCAGGGATGACGTTGACGGGGCCACCCCCGAACGTCGTGTAGAGGTACGACCTCAGCAGGAAACGGTTGTTGGTCAGGTTCTCCTGCCGGCCAGCCAACAGACCCGAATCGCTCTGGGTGTCTCCGCCCGAAAGACGGGACACGATCGCCGGGTTGCTCCGGTCGGTCGTGGCATCGCCCGCGACGAAGATCGGGTTCCCACAGCGTGCGGCGGAATCCAGCCCGAGATTGGTCGCCTGGATGTCCCGGGTGTTCGTGTTCGGGTTGGGGTCGGCCCAAGCCGCCACGTACTTGGAGCCCATCAGTGCGACGCACGGGCGAGACTCGTCGGCACCCGGGTCGGACTCGATCAGGAAGGTGTCGATGAGCTGGAGCCCAGAGCCGTTCCAGATCCCGTGGGACGCGCGGATGTCATGGTCGGTCGACGAGCCCGGCTCGAGTTCTTCCATGACGACCGTGAAGTGCCGCCCGTTGCCGTCGATCTCGGGCCGGCTGTAGGTCGCAGTCGAGCTCGAAGCTGCGCTCACCGGGGCCCCGGCGACCGTGCCCGTGGCGTCGATCGGCATGACCAGAACGCCCTGCGGTGAGACCTGCAGCGCCACGAAGTAGCGACGATCCACGCCGCCGTCCTTCGTGATCACCGGGCTGTTGACCGGGACACCGCCGAGGACGACTTGGTGGTTGCCGACGGTCGGGGGGTTGGTGCTCAGGTCGATCGGGCAGCTCTTGATCTCGGTGCCCTCGTTCCACACTGCGACGCACTGCGGAGTCGCGCCGGTCAGCGTGCTGTCTCCGCCGACGTCAGGCTCGATGTCGTCGGTGGCGTTGGTGGTGATGTCGACGGTCCCGGATGGCACGGCCGTCAACACGTCGACGGCGCAGCAGCGCACGTTGAACACGCCCGTTCCGTTGTCCTGCCAGACGATGACGAACTGGTCAGCCGCGTTGCAGCTGGCGATCTTCGCCATCGTGGAAAGGTGGTTGTTCCGTGCGATCTGGACGGCCCCACCCTGTCGGGCGCCAGCGCCCGTGATGTACTGCATGTACAGGTTGTGGTTCGTCGCAGAGGATTCCGACTGGTAGACGACTCCGTAGATGTCGTTCGTCACGTCGAACGCGATGTCCATCTCGTTGTCCGAGAAGGACCGGCCGACGTTGATCTGCCCGCCGATGACGGGATCGACGTCGAGTGGGTAGGACGCCTGTTCGACGAAGCTCGACGGCAGCACGAGGTCCAGGAACTGACCATCGAAGCGCATCGTGCCTTCGGCCCGCGTGCCCTTGGCATCGATCCCCAGCACGGTGCCGATGTGGATGCCGCCGAGGTCGCCCGCGTCGAAGTCCAGCTGGCGGGCGCTCTCGGTGGTCGCGCACTCGAGGTCCGTCGTCACGCGCATGCGGACGATCAGGTCACCCTCGCCGAGGATCGGGTCCTGGATGAGCACGCTCTGCTTGACCCCGTCCGGCCGCGAGACGTAGCGCTCGGTGATCCCGCCCGCGTGGGCGTAGTCCACCTGGTCTGACCGAAGCCGCGGGGTCGTCGTGCGTCCAACGTCGATCCGCGCCGCTCCCCGCGAAACGGCGGTGAGTTCGAGAGTCAGCGGGATGTCCGCCGGAGCTTGTCGACCGAGCAGCGGGGTGATGACGACGCGGCCGGTTTCGAACGACGTCTCGACACCCCCACCAATGGCAGAGATCTGGCCGTTGGCGCTGTTGATGCCGTGGGAGTCGCGGATCAGTCGCTGGAAGTCGGGCGTGACGGCCTGGAGTTCTTGGGCCGCAGCGTCGACGGAGGTCGCCGCGCAGACGAGCGCGGCGCAGAGAGAGAGACGGAGCATGGATGGTCCCGGATGGGAGAAGGGGACAGGGGTTGCGTGAGCTGGTGCTTCCCCGGAAGAGAAGAGAACGCCGCGTGAGCATGTGCCGTCGCCGTCGTCGGCGGAAGTGGGTTGGAAAGACGACCCCGTCCGCTCAAGCCAGGAGATTTTCTGCATGCCGCAAGATGCGCAACAGACGGCCAGCTGGCAGTTCCGCGATCGCTCGTCCAACCTGCGGTCATGCGTCGCTTCGCAGCCAGCTGTTTCCTCGTTGCCATCGCATGCTCCACGTCGCCGGAGCGGCGAGTGGACACGGGCACCGATGGGGTAAGCGTGCTCGTCTGGAACGTCTGGCATGGTGGCAATGACGTGGACCA
>JBEAPQ010000210.1:0-5312 GCA_041164325.1 Planctomycetota bacterium
CTTGAGATGGCATCGGACTTCTCGATCCCACATGGGGTCGCCGTGGCCCGCGGTCTCCACCACGCGATCGACGTGGCCCGAGCGCAGCGCACGGTCGAGCCCGCCGACGCGGAACGGATGCGCAAGCTCCTCGCAGCATTCGGTTTCGAGCCGCATCCACTGCCCGAGCACTCAGCGCTCTCCGCCTTCCTCGGACGCGACAAGAAGGTCGTCGACGGCCAGCTCCACGCCGTGCTGCCGACCGGAATCGGCCGATCGGCCACGTTCTGCATGAAGCCTGATGCGTTCCTGACCCCACGCTGAAAAAGGGGTCGCGGGCTGCGGGTCGATCTGCTGTAGTTTTCCGCCCGAAATGCCGCGCCGCCAAGACCTCGAGTCCATCCTGGTCATCGGGTCCGGGCCGATCGTGATCGGCCAGGCCTGTGAGTTCGACTATTCCGGAACCCAGGCCTGCAAGGCTCTCCGAGAAGACGGGTTCCGGATCATCCTGGTCAACTCGAACCCCGCCACGATCATGACCGATCCGGAGACCGCGGATCGGACCTACATCGAGCCGATCACGCCGGAGGTGGTCGCCAAGATCATCGAGAAGGAGCGCCCGGACGCGGTGCTCCCGACGCTCGGTGGTCAGACTGCGCTGAACTGCGCGATGAAGCTCGCCGACATGGGCGTGCTCGCCAAGTTCGGCGTCGAGATGATCGGTGCGACGCGTGACGCGATCCAGAAGGCCGAGGGACGCCAGGAGTTCCGCGAGGCCATGGCCAACTGCGAGCTCGAGGTCTGCAAGTCACGGCTCGCCTACAGCATCGAGGAGGCGCGCGACGCCCTCGAGGAGATCGGGCTCCCCTGCGTGATCCGCCCGGGCTTCACGCTGGGCGGCACCGGCGGCGGCATCGCCTACAACACCGAAGAATTCGAGGCCATCTGTCGCGACGGCCTGGACCAGTCGATGAACCACGAGCTCCTCATCGAGGAGTCGATCGTCGGCTGGAAGGAGTTCGAGCTCGAGGTGATGCGTGACGGCAAGGACAACGTCGTCATCATCTGCTCGATCGAGAACTTCGATGCGATGGGCGTCCACACCGGTGACTCCATCACCATCGCCCCCGCGCAGACGCTGACCGACCGCGAGTACCAGCTGATGCGCGACGCCGCCATCAAGGTCATCCGCGAGATCGGCGTCGATACCGGCGGCTCGAACGTCCAGTTCGCGATCGACCCCAAGTCGGGGCGGATGATCGTCATCGAGATGAACCCGCGCGTGTCGCGGAGCTCGGCTCTCGCCAGCAAGGCGACCGGCTTCCCGATCGCCAAGATGGCCGCCAAGCTGGCCGTCGGCTACACGCTCGACGAGATCCAGAACGACATCACGAAGGTCACCCCCGCCAGCTTCGAACCGACGATCGACTACTGCGTCGTCAAGTTCCCGCGCTGGGCGTTCGAGAAGTTCCCGACCGCCGACTCGACGCTGACGACGCAGATGAAGTCCGTTGGCGAAGTGATGGCCATCGGCCGGACCTTCAAGGAGTCGATGCAGAAGGCGCTCCGCTCGCTCGAGACCGGGCGCAACGGCTTCGGCACGATTCCGACCGTCCCACACACGCCGCTCGACGGCCTCGAGGTCGAGGAGATCCGATCCCACCTCGCGACGCCGCGACCGGATCGGATCGACTGGATCCGCACCGCGATGCTCGCAGGCATGAGCATCGACGAGATCTACGAATACACCGGCATCGACCCCTGGTTCCTCGACCAGCTGATGGAGCTGATCGACCACGAGGGGCGGATCGCGGAGCGCGCGAAGAGCGGGCTCACGAGCTTCGACCCGGCGTTCCTGCGCGAGACCAAGTCCCTTGGCTACAGCGACCGTCAGCTCGCGGCCAGCCTCTGCAACGAGTCCGGTGACAAGGTCACCGAGTGGGACGTGCGCGCGCACCGCAAGGCGGCGGGCGTGCTGCCGAACTACAAGCTGGTCGACACCTGCGCCGCCGAGTTCGAGTCGTACACCCCCTACTACTACTCGACCTACGAAGACGGCGAGGACGAGGTGCAGGTCTGCCTGCACGCCGACACCGGCGCCAAGAAGCAGCACGTGATGGTCCTCGGCGGCGGCCCGAACCGGATCGGCCAGGGCATCGAGTTCGACTACTGCTGCGTGCACGCGGCGTTCGCGCTGTCCGACCTGGGCTACGCGACGGTCATGGTCAACAGCAACCCCGAGACCGTGTCGACCGACTTCGACACGTCGGACATGCTGTTCTTCGAGCCGCTGACGCACGAGGACGTCCTCAACATCGTCGACCGGATCGAACCACACGGGATCATCGTCCAGTTCGGCGGACAAACACCGCTGAACCTGGCGCGCGGCCTCAAGGACGCGGGAGCCCCGCTCGTCGGCACTTCGGTCGAGTCGATCGAGACGGCCGAGGACCGCGACCTCTTCTCGAAGGTCTGTGACGAACTCGGCATCGCCCAGCCGCCGAACGGCATGGCGAGCACGTTCGAGCAGGCCCGGACGATCACCGACCGCGTCGGCTTCCCGGTCGTCGTCCGCCCGAGCTTCGTGCTCGGCGGCCGGGCGATGGAGATCGTCTACGACCACCAGAGCCTCGAGAGCTACTGGCAGCGCCACGCGCAGAACGCGTCGGACGATCGCCCGATCCTCGTCGACAAGTTCGTCGAGGGCGCGATCGAAGTCGACGTCGACGCGCTGGGCGACGGCAAGAGCTACGTGATCGGCGGGGTCATGGAGCACATCGAGGAGGCCGGCATCCACTCCGGCGACTCGTCGTGCTCGATGCCGCCCTACACGCTGTCGGACGGCATGGTCGCCGAGATCTGCGACGTCACGCAGCGCCTGGCCGCACGCCTCGGCGTCATCGGCCTGATGAACGTCCAGTACGCGATCCAGGGCTCCCGCCTCTACATCCTCGAGGCGAACCCCCGCGCGTCGCGGACCGTCCCGTTCGTCAGCAAGGTCATCGGTCGTCCGCTCGCCAAGTTCGCGGCACGCGCCATGCTCGGCGCCACGCTCGCAGAGCTCGGCATGACCGAGCAGATCGTCCCGGACCACTTCTCGGTGAAGGCCCCGGTCTTCCCGTTCAACAAGTTCCGTGGGGTCGACACGGTGCTCGGGCCCGAGATGCGCTCGACCGGCGAGGTGATGGGGATCGACCGGAACTTCGGCGCAGCCTTCGCCAAGGCCCAGCTCGGCGCCGGCATCGACCTGCCCAAGGACGGCGCGGTCTTCCTGTCGGTGCGCGACGAGGACAAGCGCTTCGTGATCCAGCACGCAGCGCGCCTCCACAACCTCGGCCTCAAGCTGATCGCCACGCACGGCACGGCCCGCGCGCTCCGCAACAGCGGCATCCCGGTCGAGAAGGTCTTCAAGATCCACGAGGGACGCCCCCACGTCCTCGACCTGATCAAGAACCGCGAGGTCCGACTGATCATCAACACGCCGTCGGGCCGCCTCGAGCGGTCGGACGACCGGCTGATCCGCTCGTCGGCCGTCACGTTCAAGGTGCCGTGCATCACGACGCTGGCGGCCGCAGCCGCGACGATCCAGGGCCTCGAGAGCATGCGCGCCACCAACCTCGACGTCGCGCCGCTGCAGGACTACCACGGCGAGATGGCCGCCTCGGCGGACGCCAAGTCCCAGAAGCCGTCCTGACCGGCGGGCCCCGCGGCCTGTGACGGAATCGGTCTACAGGCTGCGATGCGCTCGCTCGGCGGCCGCTTCGCGGCTGCGGGTGAGCGCGGGTCCGACCGGCACGAGCTCCGCCAGGTCGACCTCGAGACGCACCGCCGGCTCGAGCTCCCGGAGATAGGCGTCCCGACGGATCTCCTCCGCGCCCATGGTGGCGAGGTGCTCCGTCCGGAACTGCACGTCGAAGAGCTGGATGCCCGCCGCGAACAGCGAGTGCACCGCCGCGACCAGCGCGACCTTCGACATGTCGGTCCGTCGGTGGAACTTGCTCTCGGCAGCGAACAGTCCGCCGATCTGGACTCCGTACAGTCCGCCGACGAGTTCCCCCGACCACCAGACCTCGAGGCTGTGCGCCGCGCCGAGTTCGTGGAGCGCCCCGTAGGCGGCACGCATCTCGGGCAGGATCCACGTGCCGTCGCGCCGGCTCTGCCCGCACGCATCGACGACGTCCAGGAAGCACCGGTTCCACGTCAGCTCGAAGCCACCACGACGCAGCGTCCGTCCGAGGCTCCGCGAAACGTGGAGCCTGTCCCTCCGGATCACGCAGCGCGGATCGGGACTCCACCACAGCGGCGGAAGATCCTCGTCGTACCACGGGAAGATCCCGTGCCGGTAGGCGGTCAGGATCCGCTGCGGTTCGAGCCCGCCGCCGAAGGCCACGAGCCCTTCGTCGTCCGAGAGCCGCGGATCGGGAAACACGGGTGGCCCACCGGGAGGTAGCGGCACGGGCTCGAACGAAGACCTCATCGACGGAGGTCCCGCCTCAACCCTGCGACGAGCGCGGCGTAGCTCGGCGCCTCCACGTCGACCGCACCGTGACGGACGAGGAAGTCGATGACCACGAGGTTGCAGTTGAACTTGAAGTCCCGCGTCCGCGCGACCCGCTCCGCGACCTCCTGGAGCGTCCATCGCTCGAAGCGCTCGACTTCGCCATCGACCGGCACCGGCTCGAAGTCGTCCGGTAGCTCGAGGTCGAAGCAGAACATCGTGTCCGGCTTGAGACCGGTGTCGTTCTCGAAGACGTAGGAGATCGCACCGACCGGGCGCGCGGCTGTCGCGAGCTCCATCGGGATTCCCGCCTCTTCCCGGCATTCCTTGACGACGTTCTCCAGCAATCCGAGTCCGTGCGGCTGCCCGCCCGCGACCACGTTGTCGAGCTGACCTGGGAACGTCGGCTTGTCCTTGGCCCGGAACGCGACCCACATCTCGAGCCCGGCCGCCCCACGGACGAATCCGTTGACGTGGACGCCGACCGCACCCACCCCGAGCCACGCGACATGGGAACGATCGACGAGGCATACGGGCTCGCTCCGCACCGGCGCGGCCGCTGGGTAGAGCTCTCCGAGCGGGGGTCGGACGAGGCCGGCTTCGCCGAGCTCCGCGAAGCACTGGGCCACGGCGAGGGACCGATCCTCGAACGAAGTTCCGACCAGCTCGATCCCGAGAGGCCCGCGGACGAACGCCCCCCCTCCGCGCGCCAGCAGGGCGTCGACCCGGTCCCGACGCACGTGCCCTACCTGCCGGCCGCAGGCGCCCCACGGCACGTAGCTCGACAAGTCGTGCCGGTTGCAGTCCGCCACACGGTCCAGGAAGCCTTCGAGCA
>JBEAPQ010000211.1:0-3186 GCA_041164325.1 Planctomycetota bacterium
GCCCGACGTGCCACGAGCGCACGCAGTGCGTCGAGCTCCTCGGCGCTCAGCGGCCGATCGTGCGCGAGGTAGACCTGCAGCCGCGTCAGACCCAGCACGTGCTGCATCAGCAGCTCGATCGAGCGCCGCGGAGCGTCGACGCCCTGGCGTTCGAACCAGGACGTCGCCGCCTCGAGCACTCCGAGCACCGTGTCCGGCCGGTCCGTCATGGCTTGCAGTTCGGGACCGGCTGCAGACCGAAGCTCAACGACGCCGCGGCTTGGCTGCCACGGCGGCCTTCTGGGCCTTCGCGTGCTTCGCGCCCGAGAAGATCGCGGTCAGCATGAAGAGCTCGGCGAGGACGGCGCCGATGAAGACCACGAACTTGCCCGCGCCGAACGCCCGGACGAAGTCACCCGCCTGGTTCTGCGCGACCGGGTTCTTGAAGTCGAAGAACGCGGCGAAGAATTCACCCCAGCCCCACTCGGCCGGGATGCGACCGGCGCGGACGAAGTCCCCGACGGCGGGGTTCATGTAGGCGTCGCCCTCGTGCGCGAACGCACCCATCATGTTGACGAGACCGAAGATCAGCGGGAACAGCGCCAGACCGACCCACTTGAGGTTCGCGCCGCGGAAGCGGTTGGTCGAGATCGCGCCCCACCAGCTCCAGATCATCCCGATCGCCACCCACATCGCGAAGGCGCCGCCGAGGGTCTTGTAGCCGGCCATCTCCCACTCGGGTCCGAACGGCATCAGGCAGCCGATGAACATCACGATGCCGGACAGCAGGAAGCGGTAGTACTGCGTGTCCGCCGCCGGGTTGTAGGCCGGAGCGGCAAGGCCGGAGCCGATCGGTGCGGGGCCCGCCGCAGCGGCTGGGTCCGCGGGCTCGGCGGCGGCGGCGGCGGTCGGGGTCGGCTCCTCGAGGGGCTCCAGTTCCTGCAGTTCTTCGGTCATCGGATTCTCCTGATCGGGTCGAGAGAGGGGTCCGCCGGGACGCTTGCGGCCCCGGCTTGGTCGGCGCGACCCCGGGACGAGACCCGGACTCGGCGTATGGGAGAGGGTTTGCGGGGAAACGATCCGTCGGGGGCGCTGCTCACAGAGCCGCGATGCGCTGCTCCCGATCGAGCGCGAGGAGTGCATCCACCACGGGCTCGAGCTTGCCCTCGAGGATCGGCTCGAGCGGAAAGTTCTGGCCAAGGCGATGGTCGGTCAAACGATTCTGCGGAAAGTTGTAGGTCCGGATGCGGGCATTCCGGTCGCCCGTGCCCACCTGGCTGCGGCGGTCGGCAGCACGGGCCGATTCGACCTTCTGTCGCTCGATGTCGAGGAGGCGGGTCCGCAAGAGCTTGAGGGCCTTCGCGCGGTTCTTGTGCTGGCTCCGCTCTTCTTGGCAGAACACGGACATCCCGCTCGGCACGTGGGTCAGACGGACCGCCGAGGAGACCTTGTTGACGTTCTGACCCCCGGGTCCGGACGCGCGGACGGCCTGCATCTCGAGGTCGGACTCGCGGATCTCGAGGTCGACCTCCTCCGCCTCGGGGAGGACGGCGACCGTCGCCGCCGACGTATGGATGCGTCCCTGGGACTCGGTCGCGGGCACGCGCTGGACCCGGTGTCCACCGCTCTCGAAGCGAAGCCGGTGGAACGCCCCTGCACCGTGGACGAGCAGCACGACCTCCCGGAAGCCGCCGAGGTCGGACTCCGACTCCGACAGGACTTCGACCTGCAGCCCCACACGTTCGCAGAACCGAGCGTAGAGGTCGCGGAGATCGCGCGCCCACAGCGCAGCCTCCTCACCCCCCGTGCCCGCACGGATCTCGACGACCGCTGATCGGTCGCCGTCACCCTGTGTCGCCAGCAGGAGGTCGAGGATCGCCGCGGCCTCTGCCTCGAGGTGGGCCACGAGACCGGGTTGCTCCTCCGCCGCGAGGCTCCGGAGATCGGGATCGGAGGCCGGATCAGCGGCCAAGGAGTCGAGCTCCGCGAGCTCGTGGACGCCCTTCCGGTAGGACTCGTAGCGATCTGCCACGCGGCGCAGCGAACCCAGCTCGCGCTGGATGGCTGACATCCGCTCGGGCCGAGCCAGGACAGCCGGGTCGGCGGTCGCAGCCGTCAACTCACGCACGCGCGCGGTCAGCGCATCGAGCTTCGCGACGACCTTGGAGCCGAGGAACTCACGCATGGCAGGGGGCGAGACGTCTTGGGCTCCCCGTGGGGGCATGACCCAGGCAGACTCGCGCTCGACGTGGAACGCACGGGGCGGAGGCCGGTTCAACCGGTCTACCGCGAACCTCCCGACGGTGTCCGGCCGGGTGCCGCCCGATCCGCACCCCTGTGTCCCTCGAGACACGACGGGAGAAAACGGGCCGGGCCAGCGCCGATCGGGCGATGGCGGGTGAATCGATCCGACCGCCTCTCCGGCGACAGCCTACGCCCTCGCCGGCCGTGCAGCCGACCGCACCTCGAGCGAGACCTGGCGACGAACCCCGTCGTCGCGAACGGTCTCACTCCGACGCGTCGTCGGTGCTCGGTGCGCCGGTGCCCGGCGCCGTCGAGCGTGCGTAGCGACGACGGAACTTGTCGACGCGGCCCGCCGTGTCGACGAACTTCTGCGAGCCCGTGAAGAACGGGTGGCAGGCCGAGCAGATGTCGATCCGGATCTCGGAGCGGGTCGAGCGCGTCTGGAAGACGTTGCCGCACGCGCAGGTGACCGTCGACGTGACGTAGTTGGGATGGATGTCGGCCTTCATGATGCTCTTTGCGTCGGCGGCGGGTACGCCGGCGGTTTTGGAGGGCCGGAGACGATAGCGGCCGGAACCTGCTGCGCAAGGCCCGATGCGCGCTGCGTGCCCTTGCCCGAGACAACCCGGGAACCGAGCGCGACCGCTCCCGAAGTCGGCCCGGCCACGGGGATCAGCGGACGGGATGCCCCCCTTCCGCCGGACCCTGCCCTCTGGGCGCCTCTGCACCTCATCGCTCCCAGCGTGCGAGGATCTCGAGCTCTTCGGGGTCTTCGATGCCCAACGCAACCGCCCTCCAACGAGCGGTCCTGCCGAGACGACCTTGCCAGGCCCGGAGCATCGCGAGAAGTGCGGCACGCGCTTCGGGTCCGACCTCGTCGAGGCGACCACCCGAGATCTGGACCCCCGCGGCCAGCCACGGCTCGAACTCGGGGCCGCTCGGCGGAGGCGGAGCGCGCAGGAG
>JBEAPQ010000212.1:0-7077 GCA_041164325.1 Planctomycetota bacterium
TCGATGTCCACGTCCGCGAGGGTGTGATCGCGGCCCTCGCGTGGCGGGCCCGCGGGTGTCCGGCGACGCTCGCGGTCGCCGGATGCCTCCATGATGCGTGGGTCGGTGTCGCGGTCGACGCAGCGGCTGGCGCGCTCCGTGCGCGGCTCGGATCGGGTCTCGCGGCCCACGAACGCCACGCCGAGAAGCTGGCGCTGCGCGCGCTCGAGCAGGCGCTGTCCGGAGGTGCACGTTGATCTCCGAGCGCTTCGCCGAGTTCCTCGCGCGCATGCGCCGCGGCGCCAGCGAGCAGGATCGGGTGCGTCTCGCGGCCGTGTTGCGCCTCAACCGGGACCTCGCGGGTGCCGAGGACCGCAGCGCGTTCGTGCAGACGCTGCTCGACGAGGCGATCCGCCTGTTCCGCGCGGAGCGTGGGTTCGTCCTGGTTCCCGAAGACGCCGGCCGCTTCCGCGTGGCCTGCGCGCGCAGCCTGGACCGCGAAGCGGTCCGTCAGCCGGAGCGAAAGGTCTCGACCACCGTGGTCCAGAGCTGCCTCGAGGGTGGGGGGCGCGCACTCCTGGTCGAGGATGCGCAGGAGGGCGAGCTGTCCGCGGTGCAGAGCATCGCCGACCTGATGCTCCGTTCGGTCCTCTGCGTCCCGCTCCGGGCGAAGGACGAGACGATCGGTTGTCTCTACCTCGACCACCGGTTCCAGAAGGGGGCGTTCGAGGAGGCGGACCTGCCCTGGCTGGAGGCGTTCGCCGACCAGGCGGCGATCGGCCTCCACCTGCACGATCTCCTGGCACGTGTGCGCGCGCAGTCGGCGCGCCTCGAGCTCGACCAGGAGCGGCTCCTGAAGACGGTCGCCGACCAGGCGGAACGCCTCGGCAGCCTCGAGCCAGATCTGTCGCGCGACCGGCTCCGGCATCCCTACCCGGAGATCCTCGGCACGTCGCCCGCGACGGTCCGCTACCTGGCGATGCTCGACCGGCTGGTCGAGGGCGAGTTCCCGGTGCTTCTCGTCGGGGAGAGTGGGACAGGTAAGGAGCTGGCCGCACGTGCCCTGCACGCGCACGGCCGACGGAGCCGTGGGCCGTTCGTCGCGGTCAACGTCGCGGCGATCCAGGCCGAGCTGCTCGAGAGCGAACTGTTCGGCCATGTGCGGGGTGCGTTCACCGGCGCCGACCGCCACAGGCCCGGTCTCGTCCGCGAGGCGGAAGGTGGCACGCTGTTTCTCGATGAGGTCACCGAGATGCCGCTGGACCTCCAGGCCAAGCTGCTCCGCTTCCTGGAGGACCGTTCGGTGCGCCCGGTGGGGGGCGACACGACGATCCCGATCGATCTGCGCGTCGTGGCGGCGACCAACCGGGACCCGCGCCGAGCGGTCGCCGACGGTCGGTTTCGCGAGGATCTCTACTACCGGCTCGCCGTCGTGTCGGTGGCGATCCCGCCGCTGCGCGAGCGCCGCGCGGACCTTCCCGAGCTCGTCGACGCGTTCCTGGCGGCGGCGGCCGAGGCCCGCGGTGGTGGCCCCGCGCGGCGTGCGACTCCCGAGCTCCTCGACGCGCTCGCGCGCCGCTCCTGGCCCGGCAACCTCCGCGAGCTCCGGAACGTCGTCCTTCGCCTGGACGCGTTGACCGAAGGCGAGGAGGTCGGGCCCGCGTTCCTCGAGCCCGAGGGTGCGGCCGTCGGCAGTGATCTGCCGACGCTCGACTTGGCGGCGCTCGAGCAGGCGGCGATCGACGAAGCCCTCCGCTGTGCGGACGGCAACAAGGCGGAAGCCGCGCGGCTGCTCGGCATCAGCCGCCGCTCGCTCTACGACCGCCTGAAGCGGCACGGCGAACCCAGCTGACCGGTGTGCCCGTCCTGGCGGGCTGTGGGCAGAATCTGCACATCTGTGCGGCCCGTCGCCCGGCGTCGAGCGTGTAGAACTCCGTGAGCTGAGGAATGCCATGGGTTTACGAATTCTTCCGGGGCGTGGCACGGGAATCGCTCCCCTCCGCGTCACGATGCGCTGCGTTCTCGCGATCCTGATGACGGTGTCCCTCTGCGGCAGCTCGGCTGCCCAGGGGATCCGCCTCGTCGATCGCGCCGCATCCCCCCTCGCCTACGTGTCGGTGGACGCGGCGGCGGGGGCCGCGGAGCCGGGCCGGAGTGGCCTCGACATCCTGCTCGACGATCCCACGATCCGCTTCCTGATGGCGGCGCAGAGGGGTGCCGAGGACGACCCGGGCCTTCTCGCGCTGAACCGCGTCCGGGACCTGGGGCGGCTGTCGACGGGCGAGCTCGAGCTGGCGCTCCAGGGACTGCTGCCGCGGGGTGATGCTCCGGCCCAGCCTCTGATGCTGGCCCGCGTGCGGCTGTCCGAGGATGGCCGGGACCGGCTCGAGTCCGCGCTGCGTGACCCGGCCGTGGCGAGCCCCGGGCGGCGGATCGGCCGCGGGAACTTCCAGGTCTACGGCTTCGGCGCGGCGCCGCGTTCGGCCGGCCCGGGATCGCGGTTCGACGTCTGCCTGGTCGGCAGCGACCTGCTGTTCACCAACCACCTGTCGAGCCTCGAGGAGCTGTTCGAGGGCGACTTCGCCGATGGTCCCGTCACGGGTTCCGGGGCGCCCGCCGAGGGCGCGGCCACCGGGCTCCCGACCGGCAAGAACCCGGAAAGCCTCGCGGCCGACGCGTCCTTCTCCGCGCTCCGCGAACGGCTCGAAGTCGGACCCGGCGCGGCGTTCGTCCACCTGGACTGGCGCCGGCTCCGGGATCGTGCGACCTCCGGCATGGACGAGGATCGCCTGCTGGTCCTCGAAGGTGCGGGTCTCCTCGGAGCGGAACGCATCGCGATGTCGCTGCGCCCGGTGGGCGATCAGCTCCACACCACGATGGTCATGGACCAGCCCGAGGGAGTGTCCGGGCTGCTCGCCGTCGCGCGTCCGGCCCCGATCAAACGACTGGTCCAGGACCTCCCGGGCCACGGGGTCGCATCGCTCGCCTTCTCGATCGAGCCGGACCGGCTCCGCCGCCTCCCGGACGTCCGGCACGCCGCGTTCCACGCAGGTCTCGTCGGGCTCGCCCACGACCTGGGCGTCGACTTCGACGAGGACATCCTCCCACTGCTCGGTGCGGGCGGGGCGTTCCAGATCGTCCTGCTCGACGAGGCCGGTGAAGAGTCTGCGGTGGCCCTGTCCTTCCGGGCGCGCTCCAGCAGCGCTGCCCGTGCGCTGGTGACCCGCGTGCGGGACGGCCTGGAGAAGGACGGCCACCCGGACCGCGACCACGATCACCGCCGGTCGCGTGGCTGGCGGCGTCCCGCATACGCGGTCCGTGGTGACGTGCTGGTCTTCGGCTCCGAGGACTCTCGCGTCAGCTTCGGCGCGGTCGGGGAATCGGTCGTCGTCGGCATGCACGAGGACGCGGTCGAGCGGGTCGCGCACGCGGACCGCGGTGCGCGTCGCAACCGCGCGCGCCATCAGTCCACGGTCCAGGAGCGGATCGAGCGGCTGCTCGCGCTCCACGAGATCGACGAGAAGGCCATCGTCGGTGTCTTCGACATCGAGGGGGCCACGCCGGGTGAGGGCGAGGGCCCGACCCCATCCAAGGAAGCCGGCCACCACGTCGGCGTCCTTCTCCTCGAGGGGCGCGCGCTCCGTCTGGAGCTGCTGTCCGAACGCTGACGCCCCGCTGCGTCTCGAGCCTGCTCTCTTCCAACCAAGATCTAACTCGGACACCACGGCCCTTCGAGGGCGGTGGGGTCCGAACCGTCCGGCCACGTGCCGGGTGGACACGCGATGTGTATGCGGGGGCCGTCCCGATTTCTGGGGCAGGCAAAGGGGCGGTCCCCGCTCCCTTTTCGTCCGGGATCGTTCCGGTCGACACACTGCGCGCGTCCACCTGCGTCGTGAACGGACGCCGAAGCGCCGTACGGCAGGGGCCACCCCGATTTTTCTGGGGCAGGCAAATGGGGTGGTCCCTGCCTTCTTTCTGCGCTCCGGCAAGCAAGCGTCGTTTTGTGGGGGCCGTCCCGATTCCTGGGGCAGGCAGGGGCGGTCCCCACTTCTTACTCCCGCGCGCCGTCTCGTGCGCATGGTCGAGCCTCCCGCTACGGTGACGCGCGATGAGCGCGAAGCAGAAGCGGAAGGGAGGCATCGTCGTCGAAGGTGCCGAGTCGGCGAAGGCCGCGCTTACCCTCGACGAACGACTCCCGAGCACGCTGTTCGTGTTCCCGCTCCGGCGGTCGGTTCCGTTCCCGAACCTGATGATGCCGGTGCTCCTCGACACCCCGGAGTCGAAGGACATCGTCGCCAAGGCGGAGGCGGGCAACGGCCACCTGCTGCTGCTGACGGTCCGTGATCCCGAGGAGAAGCCCAGCGGTCCGCAGGACTACTACGAGATGGGCGTGGTCGCCCGGATCCTCAAGACGCTGACGCTGCCGGATGGCAATGCGTCGGTGATGGTGCAGGGAAGGATGCGCGCGCGCGTCCGGCGCTTCGTCCGCTCGCGCCCGAACGCGCTCGCCCGCGTCGACGAGATGATCGACGTGCCGACGCCCGGCCCGCGGACCGAGGCGGCGTTCCGCGAACTCCGCGAAGCGCTCCGCAAGGTGTCAGCCCTGCAGGAGAACCTGGGCGACGACTTCGCGACCGCGGTCCTCAACATCGAGACCGCGGAGCAGCTCGCCGACTTCACGGGTGCCTACTTCCTGAAGCGCACCGAGGACCGCCAGGAGCTGCTCGAGACCATCGAGGTGGGGCCGCGCGTCGAGAAGGCGCTGGGCTTCGTGCTCGGCGAGCTCGAGTTGGCCGAGCTGGGGCAGCGCATCCAGGCCGAGATCCGCGCCAAGGTCGAGAAGGCGCAGAAGGAGTTCTTCCTCCGCGAGCAGATCAAGATCATTCGGCGCGAGCTCGGTGAGGAGGTCGATGCGCGCGAGGCAGAACTCGACCGGCTGCAGCAGGCGATCGAGAGTGCAGGGTTGCCCGAGTCGGCCGACCAGCGTGCCCGCGAGGAGCTGAAGAAGCTGCGCACGACGCCCGCCGAGTCGCCGGAGTACGGCGTGATCCGGAACTACCTCGACTGGCTGACCGGGCTGCCGTGGTCGCGGGCCAGCGAGGATGTCCAGGATCTGAAGCGCGCGGCGGCGGTCCTCGACGAGGACCACTACGGGCTCGGGGAGATCAAGGATCGGATCCTGGAGTTCCTCGCGGTGCGCAAGCTGAAGAAGGAGCAGGCGGGTTCGATCCTGTGCTTCTCGGGTCCGCCGGGAGTCGGCAAGACGAGCCTCGGGCGCAGCATCGCGCGCGCCATGGGGCGCGAGTTCTGGCGCTTCTCGCTCGGCGGCATGCGCGATGAGGCCGAGATCAAGGGACACCGGCGGACCTACATCGGCGCGATGCCGGGACGCATCCTCCAGGGCATGAAGGCCTGCGGCACGAACAACCCGGTCATCGTCCTCGACGAGATCGACAAGCTCGGCCAGGACTTCCGCGGTGACCCGTCGTCGGCGCTGCTCGAGGTGCTCGACCCGGAGCAGAACCACGCGTTCCTCGACCACTACCTCGACGTGCCGTTCGACCTGTCGCGGGTGATGTTCCTCGCGACGGCCAACGTGCTGCCGCAGATCCCGGCTCCGCTCCGCGACCGGATGGAGATCATCGAGCTGCCGGGCTACCTCGTCGAGGAGAAGGTCGAGATCGCGCGTCGCCACATCCTGCCGAAGCAGCTCGCGCGCCACGGCATCGAGCGCCGCCACCTGTCGTTGTCGACGCCCGTGCTCCGGAAGGTCGTCCATCTCTACACGCGCGAAGCCGGTGTCCGCGGTCTGGAGAAGTCGGTCGTGCGCCTCTGCCGCAAGGCGGCGTCCGCCGTCGCGCAGCGCCGCAAGCCGCCGGGCGGGGTGCGTCTCGACGACCTCGAGAAGCTGCTCGGACCGCCGCGCTACGCATCCGACACGGATCGCAAGGTCCACGTGCCGGGCGTCGTGCAGGGGCTCGCGTGGACGCAGCACGGTGGTGATGTCCTCTACATCGAGGCCGCGCGCGTGCCGGGTGACAAGGGGCTGACGTTGACCGGGAGTCTCGGCGACGTGATGTCCGAGTCGGTCCGGATTGCGCTGAACTACCTGAAGGGCCACGCCGAGCAGTTCGGACTCGATCTCGCGAAGTGTCAGGACTGCGGCTTCCACGTGCACTTCCCGGCGGGTGCGATTCCCAAGGACGGCCCGTCGGCGGGCATCACGATCGCGACCGCGCTCGTCTCGCTGCTGACCGACCGCCGCGCGCCCGCCGATCTGGCGATGACCGGCGAGCTGACGCTGGTCGGCGAGGTCCTGCCGATCGGCGGCGTGCGCGAGAAGGTGCTCGCTGCCAAGCGCTACGGGCTCAAGCGCGTCGTGCTGCCGTCGGAGAACCGGCGCGACGTGGAGGAGCTGAAGCCCGACCTCGTGCGCGGCCTCCGGTTCACCTACGTCGATCGCTTCGAACAGGTCGCGGACGAAGTGTTCCGTCGCCCCAAGCGGCCCGCGAAGCGGAAGAGTCGTTCCAGCTGAGGCGTGCGGGGAGCGTGTGCCCCGCCCGGGTCAGGTCGCTTCGTTGCGCGCGCGGAAGTCCTCGCGCACCGATTGGTAGTGACGGATCAGTTCGCGGCGCGACAGGAGTCCGAGCACCCTCGTCTCGTCGTTCTGGTCGACGACCGGCAGGGACTCGACGTCGAGCGAGACGAAGCGCTTGAGGGCTGTCTCCAGGTCGGTCGACGGGCGGAGCACGACGACGGACGGGATCGCGAGGTCCGAGGCGATGACGGTCTGGCCGACGTGGAGGTCTTCGACGAACCGGCGGACGTCGTTCGCCGAAAGGATCGAGACCATGCGGCCCTCGTCGTCGACGACCGGGAAGTAGTGCTGCGTCGTCTCGGCGAACAGGTGGACGAGCGCATCGAGCGGCATCGCCTCGGGCACCGTCGCGATGTCGGTGCGCAGGAGCCCGTCGTCGATCAGGTCCTGGATGCGCGTGTCGGCCAGGAGGTCGACGAACATCTCGTGCCGGTGCGCGTCGGAGTCGACCCGCGTCGGCACCTGGCTCCGGTAGAGCTTGAACGGGCGGCCCAACAAGA
>JBEAPQ010000213.1:0-3868 GCA_041164325.1 Planctomycetota bacterium
GGCGGGCGACAGGTAATAGCTGCGCAGCTCGCGCCGCATCACGACGAGGACGTCACGCACGATCCCGCACCTCCTCGCGCGAACCCAACGTCAGGCTGCGGAACGCGTCTTCCAGGCTGGGCCGTTCCCAACGCATCTCCAGGAGCTCCAGACCCGCCGCCGCAGCCAGCCGCGCGATCCGCGGACCGGGGTCGTCGGCCCCAACGTCCAGGCGCAGCTCGACGAGCCCGGGTGCCACGGACGCGCACGTGCAGCTCAGATCCAGATCGGCACCGTCGACCACAGCACGCACCGTGTCGATCGCACCGCGGAAACGCGCCACGAACGCCTCGCCCGGGAGCGACGCGACGAGCTCTTCCTGCGTGCCGTCACCGACGATCACGCCCCGGTCGATGACGATGACGCGGGAGCAGGCGGCCTCGACCTCCTGGAGGTAGTGCGTGGACAGGATGACGGTGTGCTCCGCTCCGAGCCGTTGGATCAGATCGCGGACCTCGACGATCTGGTTCGGATCCAGACCGGAGGTCGGCTCGTCGAGAATCAGCAGGTCGGGCTCGTGCACCATCGCTTGGGCGAGGCCCACGCGCTGCCGGTAGCCCTTCGAGAGCTCGAGGATGTCCTTGCCGACGACCCGTTCGAGCCCGCACAGGGACACCACCCGATCCACCGCTCCCCGCACGCGAGGACGGGCCACGCCGCGGATCTCAGCCGCGAAGCGTAGATACTCATCGACCCGCATCTCCGTGTAGAGAGGCGTCGATTCCGGGAGATACCCGATCCGGCGGCGCACCTCGAGGGAGTCGTCGACGACGTCGAGTCCCGCGACCCGCGCGCCGCCCGAGGACGGCAGCAGGAAGCCGGTCAGGATCTTCATGGTGGTCGACTTCCCGGCCCCGTTGGGCCCGAGGAAGCCGACGACCTCGCCGCGCTGGACCGCGAACGTGATCCCGCGGAGCGCGTGCGCCGAGCCGTAGCTCTTCGACAGTCGATCGACTTCGATCATCGACGGCGAGGGCAAGAGGAGTCGTTTGGGTGTGCGTGGCCCCGCATCAGGGACCGGCGCTGCGGGACCGCGCGGCCGCGCCGAGCGCTCGGCCCGCAACCGCTGATCGGCCCGAGCCCAACGCCCCGCAGGAACCTCACGAGTCCGCCCGGAGTCACAGTCGGCAACGCACAGCCGGCCACGGAGAACCGTCGCGGACTGTGATGCGCCCGCGAAGCGGGCGCCAGGAATGCCACGAGAAGCGTGTGGGAGCTTGCTCCACGCACGTTCAGTCGTCGACGCGGAAGGACGCGAGGAACTCCGCGTTGGTCTTCGTCCGCCCGAGCTTGTCGATGAGCATCGGCATGCTGTCGAGCACGTTGAGGCGGGCCAGGACCCGACGCAGCGTGTAGACGCTGTTGACCACACCCTGCCCGAGGAGCAGTTCCTCCTTGCGAGTGCCCGACATCTCGATGTCGATCGCAGGGAAGATCCGGCGTTCGGCCAGCTGGCGGTTGAGGACCAGCTCCATGTTCCCGGTCCCCTTGAACTCCTCGAAGATGACCTGGTCCATCCTCGATCCGGTGTCGACCAACGTCGTCGCCAGAATCGTCAGGGAACCACCCTCTTCGCAGTTGCGCGCCGCACCGAAGAACTTCTTGGGCTGCTCGAGAACCTTCGAGCCGATGCCACCCGACATCGTCGCGCCACCGCCACGGCCCAACGCCGAGTTGTAGGCGCGGGTCAGGCGCGTGATCGAGTCGAGCAGGATCACGACGTCCCTGCCGGACTCCACGAGGCGCTGCGCGCGGGCCATCGCCATCTCCGACACGGCGATGTGGTGCTTCGGACCCTCGTCGAGCGTGGAGACGAGAACCTCCCGGTTGTCCCCTTCGACCGCCCGCTTCCAACCGGTCGCCTCTTCGGGGCGCTCGTCGATCAGCAGGACGATCATGTGGATGTCCGGGTAGTGCGCAGACAGTGCGTGGCAGATCTTCTGCATCAGCACCGTCTTGCCGGAACGGGGCGGCGCGACGATCAGTCCCCGCTGCCCGCGTCCAATCGGACACAGGAGGTCCACGATCCGCAGGCTGATGTCCGCATCGTCCTCCTGGGACAGACCGAACATCGGCTGGGGATCGATGACCGTCAGCTCCTTGAACAGCGGCCGCTCCCGGTAGTCCTCCGGGCTCATGCCGTCGATCTCATCCACCTCGACGAGGGTCGTGCGCTTCGGTCCGCGACCGGGGATACCACCGCGGCCCACGACGTAGCTGCCCTCGTGCAGGCGATTCTGACGAACCACCGAGAAGGGCACGAAGATGTCGTCGTAGCCGTCTTCGTCGGCGAGGTACATGTGCCGCTTCTGGCGGAGCCAACCCGACTTGTCCTTCTGGAGTTCGAGCACTCCGGAGACATCCTCCAGGTCACCGTCGACCTCGGGGACGAAGTCGGCCGCGGCCGTCGCGCCGCCACCTCCCCCGCCGCCGCCGACTCCACCGCCTCCCCCGCCGCCGCGACGGCGGCGACGACGCTTCCGCCAACGCTTCTGCCCGTTGCCGCCGTTCGAGCCGGCGTCGTTCCCACTGCGATCGTTGTTGCTCATCACTGCTTTCCCGGCCGCGCCGATGCTTCGGCCCGACCCAAGGTGCCCCGACCGGATCCTTCCCGGCGGAGTGGTGTTCTGGATCTGCCCGCGGCGATCCCCACCGCGGAGGGCGGACGCTCCGACAGGGTCGTCCGTCAATGCTCACCTGGAGTGCGCCTGGATCGCGGCAGGGCGCGCCGCGCCCTGTCCGGGGTTGCCCCGGCACCGATGGCCCGGCGTCCTGTCCCAACAGGCTCCGCCGAGGAATCTGTGTCCATCTGCGTCTGCGTGATCTCGCGTATGCCCGGCTCCAGCCGGCCCGGCCCGCCGCGACCCGTCTGTCGGGTATGCGGGGACACCGCCGCCTGTCGTCGGCCCCGTGGACCGCATCCGGCTCGAAGCCGCTGTGGCCCTCATCCTCGCCCGGCAGAACCCGGAGGGAGCCATCAGCCCGCCTTCGACCGCCGCGAGATCGGAAACGTCGCGCCCATCGAGCGACCGGGTGCCCAGCCGGATGGACGGAACGCGGGAGGATTCCGCGGGGTGGAGCCTGAGGCTTCCGGACCCAGGGTGTGCCGACACGCCCTACGTCACTCCGTTCCGACGCGTGTGCAGCTGAACGCCGCCCTTGGGGGCGACTCGCTTCATCCGAGGGGACTCGTGCGCCTCACCGGATCGCGACAGATCGGAAGCAGGGGGCAAACGCCCGCTGCTTGGCGCCGAAGGGTAGGGACTGTCCCGAGGCCTCGCAAGCCCCGCCCAACCAGAATTCCCCCACACCAGTCCGCCTCGCGTTCGGGATGCGCCTTGCCTCCCCGACGGCGTGCGGCTATTCCCCAGCGGGACCGGTGAGTTCGGCTCAACCGAAACCCCCTCCGTTCCCGAAGCACCGGGAGTGCCGGGATACCCGAGCTGGGCGCCCGGTCCGCTGACCCCATCATGGAAGACCGCATCCAGAGCCTGCCTTACCGTCTCGAAGAGGAAGAGGGCGAAGCCAAGCCGGCATCGCCGGGCATGTTCCTCGAGAAGCACCTGCTGGAGAGCCGGACGCTCCTCGTGTTCGGCCCGATCACCGACCAGCTCGCCAAGACCTGCGCCGAGCGCCTCTTCGTCATGGAGGCCCAGGACGCCCAGAAGCCGATCCAGGTGCTGATCAACTCGCCGGGCGGCAGCGCCGACTCGGGCTTCGCGATCTACGACATGCTGCGGTTCGTGAAGCCGCCGGTGCACACGATCGTCAACGGTCTCTGCGCCTCGGCGGGCATCCTCGTCCACCTCGCAGGCGACAACGGGCATCG
>JBEAPQ010000214.1:0-4092 GCA_041164325.1 Planctomycetota bacterium
CGGCGTGTGCGTCTCGGACTCGCCCGGCAGGTTCCGGTGCACCTCGGTGTCGCCGACGTGCCCGGCACGCTGAGCACCGTCGTGCGCCGCGAGGGTCGGCACCCGCACCTCCTCGCCGAGGACGGCAGCTGGGCTGAGCGTGACGACGTCTGGTACAAGGGCGTCGTCACCGCGACCGCCGACAAGCCGCTGTCGGTCGGCTGCGGCGCGGGCGCCGATTCGATCGGACCCGAGCTCGGATTCGGCCACGTCGTCGGCGACCACCACGATGCGCCTGTCCTGCTGCTGAAGACGTCGCAGGGCAACCGGAGCCTCGGCTGGGACTTCCTGCCGCCCGGCAGCGAACGCTTCGAATACGACGGCCGCACCTACGCTGGCTACGGCGACCGCATCCCGTCATGGACGGCCGACGATCCGGGCAAGGAGGTCAACTGGTATGCGGGCAAGCAGTACGACGACTGTGTCCGCGAGGCCAAGGCCGTGCTCGAGCGCTTCGACGAGGAGTTCCCGCAGTGGGCCGGCCGCGGGTTCGAGATCGCAGGCTTCGTTTGGTGGCAGGGCCACAAGGACGGCGGGTCCGAAGCACACGCGAGCCGCTACGAGCAGAACCTCGTCCAGCTGATCCGAAGCCTGCGCCGCGACTTCGACGCGCCGGGAGCGCCGTTCGTCGTCGGCACGATCGGGTTCGGCGGTTTCGCCATGTCAGGGAACCAGAAGACCGTCGCCGAGGCCCAGCTCGCGGTCAGCGGCGACAGTGGCCGCCACCCCGAGTTCGCCGGCAATGTGCGGACCGTCGAGACACGCGGGCTGTGGCGCGAGGCGGACGTGTCGCCCCGCAACCAGGACTTCCACTATCACGGCAATGCCGAGACCTATCTCGATGTGGGTGAGGCCCTCGGCCGGGCGATGCTGGAGCTGCAGCCGTCCCGCGCGCGCTGACCGCCCGAATTGGGCGATACGCGGGGCTTGGCTGTCGGAACGCGGAGCCGGCTGAGGCTCGGACTCCGTAAGCTCCCGCGCATGCTCGGACATGCGTTGGTCGTCCTCTCTGCCCTCCTCCCGCAGGGCCCTGCCGCCGAGAAGCCGCAGATCAGTTTCGAACCCGCCTCGGTGCTGACGAAGGCGCGGCGCACGCTGGCTTCGCGCGAACCGGCTCTCGTCCACGCCGAGGACGCAGAGGCGGCGAAGGCCAAGCTCGAGGCCTTGCAGAAGCGCTTCGGCAAGCGCCCCAACATCGTCTGGCTCGTCATCGACGACATGGGCTACGGGGATCCCGGGTGCTACGGCGGCGGGGCCGTCGTCGGGGCAGCCACGCCGAACATCGACCGACTTGCGGCCGGCGGACTCCAGCTCCTGTCGTGCTACTCACAGCCGACGTGCACGCCGACGCGCTCCGCCATCCTCACGGGCAGGCTCCCGGTGCGCACCGGCCTGATCCGCCCCGTCCTGGCCGGCGACAAGTTGACCCGGAACCCCTGGGCCGACGAGATCTCCCTGCCGGCCATCCTCTCGAAGAACGGCTACGCGACCGTCCTCTGCGGCAAGTGGCACATCGGCGAGTCCGAGGGGATGCGCCCCCACGACGTGGGGTTCGACGAGTACTTCGGCTTCTATCCGGCACAGAAGGAGCTGTCGCAGTCCCACGACAAGCGCCGCTACCCGGACCTCGTCCTCAATCCCGAACGCCTCGCGATGCTGCGGCAGACCGGCGCCAGCGAGTCGCTGATCCACGGCTTCCGCGGCGGCAAGACCGAAGAGGTCAAGAAGGTCGAGAGCATCGACGACGTCGCGCAGAGCGACCGCGTCCTGAAGGAGTTCAGCGTCCGTCGCATCGGCGAGCTCGCGAAGGCGGGCAAGCCGTTCTTCTTCGAGCACACGTTCATGAAGTGCCACGCCGACAACTTCCCGTCGCCGGAGTTCGAGGGGAAGTCGGCCAGCAAGTACCCCTACAAGGACGCGGTCGTCGAAGTCGACGCCTACGTTGGCGAGATCATAGGCGCGCTCGAAGCAGCCGGGGTCCTCGAGAACACGCTGGTCTTCGTGACGTCCGACAACGGACCGCAGCGCGACTCCTGGCCGGACACCGGCTACACGCCGTTCCACGGCGGCAAGGGGAGCGCCTGGGAGGGCGGAGTCCGGGTGCCTGGGATCGCCTACTGGCCCGGCACGATCGCGGCGGGACGGACCAGCACCGAGCTGTTCGACCTGATGGACCTGTTCCTGACGAGCATCCATCTCGCCGGAGCCGACGCGGACGTGCCCACCGACCGCTACGTCGACAGCATCGACCAGACGTCGTTCCTGCTCGCGGACAACGGCCAGTCGAACCGCGAGAAGGTCTTCATGTGGTGCGGCACCGACCTGATGGCCGTCCGCGTCTACGAGTACAAGCTGCACCACAAGGTCGTCGTGCCCGCACGCCAGTGGCTCGACATCGACATGTCGACGCAGCAGTCGACCGAGGTCGCGCCGTGGCTCTTCAACCTCTTCATCGACCCGGGTGAGGAGTACGCGGTCGGTCACCGGATGAACGCATTCCTCGCGCCGATGGGTGCTGAGCTCAAGGCCCACGCGGCGACCTTCCGCGTCTACCCGCCCAAGAACATCGGGCTCGGCGCCAAGTGACTGCCATGCACACCACCCGATTCGCCTGCCTCGCAGCGCTGCTCGCCGCCGTCGCCACCACGCGGCCACGCGCCCAGGGCATCGTCCCGATCCCCGACTACACGTCCGGGAACGCCGCGTCCTGGCGCCTCCGCGAGTACGCGACCGGCGACTGGGGCGGGAGCCGCGGCGCTCTCGCCGAGAAGGGGCTGACGCTCGATCTCCGCTCCTACCACCTGACGCAGAGCATCCTCGAGGGGCCGCGGGACGGTGAGGAGGCGCTGGGCGGCCGCCTCCAGCTGACGGGCAACCTCGACCTCGACCGCATGGGCCTGGTGCGCGGCGGACTCCTGACCTTCCGGGCCGAGTCGCGCTACGGAGACAGCGTGAACGCCGAGGCGGGCGCCCTGCTGCCGGTCGCGGACCTGATGTTCTTCCCGAAGACCGATCCGGCCGACGACACGGTGCCGCTGGCGATCACCGAGTTCCTCTACACGCAGTTCCTGTCCAAGCAGGTCGGCGTGTTCGTCGGCAAGTTCATCGTGCTCGGCGGGGACTCCAACGAGTTCGCGGGCGGAGATGGCACGACGCAGTTCGTCGGCCATCCGTTCACGAGCGCGTCCGTCACGGCGACCTTCAACCCCTACTCGACGATGGGTGGCGGCGTGTTCTTCATGCCGACGCCCGAGCTCACGTGGTCGAGCTCGCTCTACGCGTCGCGCGACTCGTCGACGACCGCCGGCTTCGACACGCTGGACGACGGGCTGGTCTGGTCGACGGCCGTCGCCCAGCAGTACCGGATCGGGGACCGGCCGGGCGGGGTCCGCGCGACGTTCCAATACGCGTTCGACCGGGACTTCGTCGATCTGCAGGGGCAGTTCGTGCTGCCCGGAAGCGTCACGCTGCCGCGGACGCGGGACAGCTGGGCTGCGTTCGTCAACGGCTGGCAGTATCTCGCGGTGTTCGACGAGTCCGAGCAGCCGATCCGCGTCCAGGACGGGCGCGCCGACCGGCGAGGCATCGGCGTCTTCGCGCGACTCGGCACGGCCGACCACGACACGAACCCGATCCAGTGGACCGCGAGCTTCGGTGTCGGCGGCCGAGGACTCGACGCATCCCGCCCGAACGACACGTTCGGCATCGGCTACGCGTGGTCCGACATCGGCAGCGTGCCCTTCGAGAATCTGACGAGCCGTCTCATCGCCGGCACGGCGCAGCGTCTCGAGGCCTACTACAGCTTCGGACTCACGCCCGCGACGGACCTGACGTTCGACGTGCAGTGGGCCGACTCACTGTTCGCACGCCGCGACAGTTCGCTGCTCTTCGGGGTTCGGCTCGGCGTGCGGTTCTGAGACGGATGCGCGGCACCAGACCGACGCCTGGAGGAACCCGCCGCACAGCTCCGTGACCGACGTGGCGACGAGGCCGCGCGCGCGGAGTGCGGCGGGGATGTCCTGGAGCGCACGCGCTGAGATCCCCGCCGCGGCG
>JBEAPQ010000215.1:0-3845 GCA_041164325.1 Planctomycetota bacterium
CCTCGACGACCCGCGTTTCCAGCGGCGCTTCGATCTCTCGGTCCGGGACTCGGGCGCGATCTTCGTCGGTGCCACCGACGGTGCGCAGGCGGTGCGTGCGCCCTTCAGCAACTACGGAAGCCGCATCGACACCAACGGCTGGGGCTACGACGTCGCCACGCTGGGCTACGGGACATTGTTCTCCCCCAACGGGGACCGGCGGCAGAAGTACACCGAGCAGTACGCGGGCACGTCTTCGGCGAGCGCTCTCCTGACCGGCGTCGTCGCGTCCCTGTCGAGCGCTGCTCGCATCCAGCTGGGGCGGCTGCTCAGCCCCCAGGACGTCCGGCAGCTGCTGCGATCCCATGGGACGGCGATCCCGACCGGCCAGATCGGCACCCGCCCGGACCTCGCCGCGATGTTCGACGCGCTCGGGCTGCGCGAAGGTCTCCGCGTCGGCTCGCACGAGGTCAGTCTGGGCAGCGCGCTGACGATCGACGTCAGTGGGCCTGTCGGGGGCGTCGCGGGCGTCGCCTTCGCGGTGGATCGGACCTGGATCGATCTGGGACTCGGACACGCACTCCACCTCGATCCGATCTCGACCGCGACGCTCGGGCAGGTTTCGTTGACCGGCGGACAGGGATCGTGGTCGGTCGTCGTGCCGAACGATCCGGGGCTCGCGGACGTGGATCTGTATTTCCAGGCCGTGCTCTTCGACCCGGTCGCCCTGCAGCTCCGACTCAGCTGCAGCGGCCAGACCTGGCTGCACTGATCCCTCGCGATCGGCACCGCTGGGTGCGAACGATCGGTTGCGCCCGAGAGGAAACGAAGGCCGCGCCGATTGCCGTCATCGACATCGATGAAATGGTCCGAGTTGCCGTGTTCCGGGGCCGTCCCTTGCCGTTCGGTCGGGCTTCCGTCCCTGGAATCGTGGCGTATGCTTCGTCCGTCGCACCCGAGTATCTGCGGTACCTGCCCGCCACAGATCGATGGCTTCACGGCCGCTCGGGGACGTCTCTCGTCCAGGAAAGTGTTGGTCGCGTTCCTCCGCGCCACGCCCGCCCCAGAGTTCGTCCCATGTATCGATCTGCAACCCTGTTAGGTCTCTCTCTCTTCTGCGCGACGCTGTCGGCGCAGGAACCTTTCGTCACCCAGGACCCCGCCTCGGATGCGTGGCTGGCGTTCCGTGCGGAGCGTGGCCCCCTCTGGGATGCCGTCTGGAACAAGGCAACCGGCACGCCGAAGGCGATCTACGGGCAAGGCCTCCGCGTCGCGCCGCGCGTCGATGGGCTCGCCCACGCGCGTGAGCTCGCCGGCGAAGTCCTCGCCGGCCATGCCGATCTGCTCGGCACCGGGCGGTCGACGTTCGCCGAGGACATCGGTCAGAAGGTCAACCAGCTCTACGTCTTCGTCTACCAGCAGCGCTACGCGGGACTCGAGGTCCTCGGCGGTCGCGCCGATGTCCGGCTCAACGAGAACGGCGTCGTCGCGATGTTCGGCAGCAAGGCCGTGCAGTTCCCCGCGGACTTCGCGGTCAAGCCGTCGATTCCTTCCGACCTCGCGTGGGCGATCGGCCACGAGCACCTGCGCGTCGCGCCCGGTGACTTCGCCGCGAACGCCGACCTCGTCGTGCACGCTGATCCCGACGCGCGTGATGCGATCGCGACGCCCCGCCTCGCGTGGCGTGTGGCCGTCGACGTGCGGGACGGCAACGACCTGACGGTCGGCAAGGTCTTCGTCGACGCGCGTACCGGAGCGGTCATCGAGTTCCGCAACGAGGTCTACGAGTGCGGCTTCGGCCACATGCACGTCGGTGGTGAGACCGTCGATCCCGAGGCCTCGGAGCGCACCCCGGTCGCTCGCGGTCACCTCGGTCTCGAGATCGCCAAGCGGAAGGCTGACGTCGCTCCGGTGGACATCACCGGCAACGTCCGCGCATGGATGAACAAGGGCGACCCGCTGACGCCTCGGACCAACGAGCCGATGCAGGGTCTGCGCGTGACGGCGGCCGGTGTCGGCACGGCGATCACGGACGCGAACGGCGACTTCACGATCCCCTACAGCGGCACGACGCCGGTCAACCTGACCGTCACGCTGGGTGCTGGCGGCGGTGAATTCGTCGGCGGTGGGATCCAGGTCCGTCAGGGAACCCTGGTCACGGGTTCGGCGGTGGCGACTCCTGGTGTCCCGGCGCAGATCCAGCTCCTCTCTGCGAACCCGGCCGAATTCGATTGGTCCCAGACGACCGTGTTCTGGCACGTCGATGACGTCTACCGCTGGGTGTCCGGTCTGACGGGTTCGATCCCGACCAACCGGATCAACATCGCGCAGATCCGTCCGGCGGTGAACATCGCCTCGACCTGCAACGCCTTCTACACGGGCAACACGATCAACTTCTATGCGACCGGCGGCACGTGCAACATGACCGCCTTCGACTCGGTCATCTACCACGAGTGGGGCCACGGGATCGATGACGCCTTCGGCGGCATCTCGCAGACGGACGGACTCAGCGAAGGCTGGGGCGACATCCTGTCGATCTACCGCCTCGCCGATCCGATCGTCGGCCGCAACTTCACGACCAGCGGCGGCATCGTTCGCAACGCCAACAACACGTTGAACTATCCGGCCGGTGGTGGTGTCCACCAGCAGGGCCAGACTTGGATGGGCTTCGCGTGGGACGTCCGCAACAACCTGATCGCCGCCCTCGGGCAGACGGCGGGTGCGGCACGCGCCGACCAGATCGTCATCACCACGCTGTCGGCGAACGCGACCAACCAGCCGGACGCGGTCCGTGAAGTCTTCATCATGGATGACGACGACGGCAACCTGTCGAACGGCACCCCCAACTACGCTTCGCTCGAGGCCGCGGCCCTCGGCCGGAACCTGCCCTACCCGCAGATCCAGCTGGGCGCGATCACGCATACGGCTCTGTCGAGCACGTCGGACCAGCTCGAGCCGCAGATCGTCCGTGCGAACGTCACGGCGTTCTCGGGCTCGTTCAACGCGATCGACCTGGTCTACGACCTGGGTGCAGGCGCCCAGCGCGTGTCGATGGTCGCGACCGGCACCGGCGGCGAGTACCTCGCGCTGATCCCGGGTGTCCTTTCGCCGAACTCGGTCGACTACCACATCGAGGCTGCGCACTCGGCGGGCGTCACTCTCCGCTACCCGAGCGCGGGTGAACTGCGCTACGCGGTGGGTGAGGAGTCGGTCTTCTTCACGGAGGGCTTCGAGACGGGCGCTGCGGGTTGGACCCACGGTCTGGTGCGCGCGCAGGACGACTGGCAGATCGGCACTCCGGCGGGTCGCTCCGGCACTTCGGGGGGCGTCGCGTGGAGCGATCCGAATGCGGCTGCCACCGGGGCTGCGGTCTACGCGAACGACCTCGGTGCGCCGGGCTGGAACGGTGCCTACGCCAACAACGTGACGAACTACCTGCGTTCGCCGGTGCTCAACCTCACCGGGGCCCAGGGTGCGAAGCTCGCGTTCAAGCGCTGGCTCGGGGTCGAGAAGAGCCAGTTCGACCAGGCGACGATCTCGGTGAACGGCCAGCAGATCTGGGTGAACGACCCCAATGTCGACCACCTGGACACCGCCTGGACCGACTTCGAGGTCGCGCTCCCGCCGTCGGCCGACAACAACCCTGCCGTGCAGATCGAGTGGGGCTTGAACTCCGACCAGAGCGTGGCGTTCGGCGGTTGGAACATCGACGACGTGCGCGTCCTGAGCTTCCAGGGCCTGCCGGCGCCGGCCATCCAGGCGACCCTCGACCCGGCCCAGGTGCCGCTCGGTGGCGCGACCCAGCTCAGCATCCAGGGCGACCCGCTCGCCCCGGCCGTCGTGCTGATCTCGCTGTCGCAGGGTCC
>JBEAPQ010000216.1:0-10101 GCA_041164325.1 Planctomycetota bacterium
TGGCCAGGGTAGACCACGACTCCCTCGAAGCGCGGGAGGTTGGGGGAGGTCGGCACCCAGGCCCGGCCCAGGTCCGACCACAGCATGTCGCGCGACCAGCCCTCCATCGGCACGACGTCGAGGTGCACGTCGAGGCCTGCCGTGCGTACGAAGTGGCGGGCGAGTTCGCCGATCGTCAGACCGTGACGCATCGGGATCGCGCGCAGGCCGACGAAGCTCTCGAAGCCGGCGGACAGGACGGGGCCCTCGACGACGAGACCGCCGACCGGGTTCGGTCGGTCGAGTACCACCACTGCAACGCCGGACTCGGCAGCGGCCTCCAGCAGCAGCCAGAGCGTCCAGATGTAGGTGTAGACGCGCGTTCCGACGTCCTGCAGGTCCACGACGACGACGTCGAGGCCCTCGAGCATCGCGGCGCTCGGCTTGCGGCGCTCGGAGTAGAGGCTGTGGATGGGGACGCGGAGCTTCGGCTCGATCGCGTGACCCGTTTCGATCATGTTGTCCTGCTGTTCCGACCAGAGACCGTGCTGGGGGCCGAACAGCGCGGCGATCCGTCCCGGGAATCGCTCGGCGAGGAGCTCGTGTGCGTAGCGGAACCCGCCATCCACGGACGCCTGGTTGACGAGCACGCCGATGCGACGGGCCTGCGTCAGCAGCGCGGGGGGATCGCAGAGCACCCGCTCCAGCCCGAGCCGGACGGGAGAAGCCTTGGACTCGGAACTCATCGGTAGAGGAGGTATCGGGCTCGGCGTGCGCCGAATGCCTCGAGTTCACCCAGCCAGGTCGCGATCGCCTGCTCGGCGAACGCGCCGTCCCGGATGTTCTCGAAGGCCGCCGGCTCGGCGAGCAGGCGCGCGAAGCGCTCGATCTCCCAAGCGTCTGGGTAGAGACGTCGAAGCGCCCACGCCAGGGTCATGCCGGTGCGGATCGCATCGAGCGCATCCCGGTCCGTGATGAGGATCTGGACCCCTCGGCAGAGCTCGTCCTCGAACTTGCTGGCGTTCGGCACGAACTCGACCGGGATGAACGTGACGCCGGGCAGGTTGCGTCCACGGAGGAGCGCCGCCAGCGCACGTCCGTCCATGTAGGGGGCGCCGAGGATCTCGAACGGTGTGTCGGTTCCGCGGCCGACCGAGACGTTGGTGAACTCGACCAGGCCGATGCCCGGGTAGAGCAGGGCCTGGTTCAGGTTGCGCATGTTCGGCGAGGGATTCACCCACACCAGTCCCGTCTCGTCCCAGCGCATCGATCGTTGCCAGCCAGCGCATTCGATCACCGAGAGGCTGCCCTTCAGCCCGAGCTCGTCGTGCAGCATCCGCGCGAGTTCACCGACCGTCATGCCGTGCTGGAGCGGAATGGTGTGGGCGGCGATGAACGACTCGTCGCCGGACTCCAGGATCGGGCCGGCGAAGATTTCTCCCCCGATCGGGTTCGGACGGTCCAAGACCACGAAGTCGAGGCCGTGCTCGGTCGCGGCTTCCATCGCCAGCTTCATCGTCGAGACGTAGGTATAGAACCGGCATCCGATGTCCTGGATGTCGAAGACCAGCGTGTCGAGGCCTTCCAGCATCTCGCGCGTCGGCTTCCGGGTCTCCCCGTAGAGGCTCTTGATCTCGAGTCCGGAGCTGTGCTTCGCGTCCTCGATCTTCGACTGATCGAGGAGTCCCGCAAAGCCGTGCTCGGGCGAGAACAGGACGCGGAGGCGACATGCATCCTGGTTCAGGAAGGCCTCGACGATGCCGGTTCCGCTCCGTGTCCTCCCGGTGTGGTTGGTGATCAGCCCGACCTTCTTGCCGCGCAGCGGCTCGAATCCGGCCTCGACGAGCACGTCGAGGCCAGTCGTCACGGCGGGCAAGGCGTCCTGTGCGAAGGCGGGAACCCACGCCGCGAGCACGGAGAGGCCGACGAGAGCGAGGCGCGACGCGGCGGGAGAGAGGACGGAAGGCGGCGGAGCGGTGCGCACGGTCAGGAGGTGGAGTGGGAGGGCTCGAGGAGGAGGGACGCCAGCAGGCCGGTCACGAACGTCGTGCCCGATCCGATCAGCGCGAACCAAGGCCATGCGATCGAAGTTCCGAACGCGACGAAGGACACGGTCGCCATGCCGACGATCATGCCGCAGAGCGCTGCGTTCTCACCGACCCGGCGCGTCAGCACGCCGAGCAGGAAGACACCGAGCACGATCCCGGTGACGAATCCGGAAATCGCGAGCACGCTGTCGACGACGGTCTGGGACATCGACTGGCCACCGATTCCGACGGCCACCTGGAGAACGCCGAAGGCGATGGTCCAGGCGCGCACGGTGCGGAGCTTCTCGCGGTCGGAGGCGTGGGGGCGGAACAGCGGGAACCAGACGTCGTTCGTCAGAGCCGTGGCCGAGGAGTTCAGGGAGCTCGACAGCGTCGACATCGCGGCGGAGAACACCGCGCCCAGCACGATGCCGAGTGCGGGGGTCGGGAGCTCCTCGACGATGAAGGTCGCGAAGACCCGGTCGGCCTTCGCGAACGTGCGGTCGCCGTAGTGCACGAAGAGTGCGGCACCGATCAGCAGGAAGAACGCGAACTGGAGGATGACGACGACGCCGCTGAGGCCGAGTGCCGTCGCGGCCTGCCGTTGGGATTTCGCACACAGATAGCGCTGGACCATCAGCTGGTCGACGCCGTGCGAGGCGACCGACAGCACGGCGCCGCCGATCAGTCCTGCCCAGAACTGGTAGGGCGAGGCCACGTCGAAGCCGAAGTCGAACATCCGGAGCTTGCCCGCCTCATCGGCGGCCGCGAGGAACCCGGACAGGCCTCCGTCGATCTGGTCGAGCAGCACCGAGAACGCGAGCGCCGCCCCGCTGATGTAGACGATGAACTGCACGAGGTCCGTCCACAGGACCGCCCGCATGCCGCCGAGGAACGTGTAGACGATCGTCACGGCACCGAGCACGACGATGGCGAGCTCCATGTCGATGCCTGCGACTTCGCGGAGCACGATCGCCGACAGGAAGAGTCGCAGGCCATCCGCGAGCGTCCGCGTGACGACGAAGAGCAGGCTGGCCACGACCTTGGTCCTCCCGCCGAAACGCTCCTGCAGGACCTGGTAGGCCGTGAACAGCTCGCCGCGGAAGTAGCGCGGCAAGAACAGTCCGAGAACGGCGAGTCGGCCGATCGCGAAGCCGATCGGAAGTTGGACCCAGGTCAGATCGTTCTTCCACGCGAACCCCGGGATGCTGAGGAACGTCACCGTGCTCGTCTCGGTGGCGACGATCGATGCCAACACGAGCCACCAGGGCACGGAGCGGCTGCCGACCATGAAGTCGGCAGCGTCCTTCTGGCGCCGGCCCATCCACAGGCCGAACAGCAGCATCGCGACGAGGTAGCCGAGGAGGACGGCGAGGTCGGTCGTGGAGATGTTCACGGCGTGATGGGGTTCAGGCAGGTCGGATCGCGTCGAGGAGGTCGGCGATTCGTTCGAGAGTGTGGTCGCCCATGTGGCCGATGCGGAACGTGCCTTCCTTGAGCTTGCCGTAGCCGCGACCGAGCGAGAAGCCTGCGGCCCGCGCACGCGCGATCACCCCGTCGATGGCGATGGAGTCGGGGGCGCCGAGTGCGGTGACCGTCGGCGAACGGTGTTCGTGCGTGACGAACGGCGGGAACCCGTGCGCCGCGCCGAACGCGAGCGTCAGGTCCCGCATGGCGATGTGCCGGGCCCAGCGGTTCTCGATCCCCTCGTCGCGGATGCGCTCCAGCTGCCGATTCAGCGCGAAGACCAGCGGGACGCACGGTGTGGCCGGGCTCTCGCCCTTTGCGAAGCGCGCGGGCGTCGCCGCGAAGTCGAGCAGGAAGCCGCGCCCGGCGACGTGTGCGGCGCGCTCGATCGCCCGTTCGGACAGGGCGTAGGTCACGAGCCCCGGTGGGAGGGCGAGGCACTTCTGGGTGCCTGCGAACGCGAGGTCGAGGCCCCACGCATCGAACTCGACGGCGGCCCCGCCGACGCTGGTCACCGCATCGACGAGGATCAGCGTGTCCGGGCTCCGTGCTCGGACGACTGCTGCCAGTTCTGCGATCGGGTTCAGCACCCCGGTCGACGTCTCGGAGTGTGTCAGACAGATGGCCTCGAACGGTTCATCCGCGGCATCGAGAGCTGCGGCCACGTCGTCGGCGCCGATGGCGTCTCCCCACGCGCGCGAGACGACCACCGGTTCGCGGCCGCACGCGGTTGCGATCTGCGCCCATCGCTCGGAGAAGGCACCGCACGTCATGTGGAGCGAACGCCGGTGCACGAGGTTCCGGAGCCCGGCCTCCATCAGCGCCGTCGCCGGAGCGTTCTCGAAGAACGCATGCTGGGTCGTGCGGTAGAGCTCCTTCAGTCCCTCGCAGGCCAGGATGAAGGCATCCTTCGCCTCGCGCTGGCGATGGCCGATCGCCGGCATGGCGAGGATCGCTCGCAGCTCGGCGTCGACTTCGACGGGCCCCGGAATGAAGAGGATGGGGTGAGGGACGTCCTGGATGACGGGTGCACTCATCGGGCCGTGAACAGCGCAGAGAAGGAGGCGGTGTCGCGCAGCGTAGACCACTCCGCCTCGGTCAGCAGGAAGGGCAGGGTCGTCGCGAGGCCCGGCCCGATCGCGTAGCAGCTCGCTTCTCGCTCGACGGCGGGGCGTCGGACGACGCCTCCGAATCCGACGAAACGATCGACGACCGGAGTGGCCTCGAGGTCGGTCACGCCGTCGCCGACGAACGCGAGCGGTCGTTCCTCGGGCGGTCGGGCCCCCAGCACGTCGACCTTGCCGCCGTTGCGTGAAAGCGGGCAGGAGCGGTCGAAGTCGTCGTAGCTGCCGTCGGCATGGAAGTGGATCGGCACGGCGAAGACGTGGTCGCGGTCGATTCCCAGCGCGGCCGCGAGCGCTGCGACCGGAGGCAGCAGGCCGCCGCTGACGATGCCGACCTGTTTGCCGAGGAACCGCAGCGCGTCGAGGACGAGGCGGGCGTCGGGGATGAGCGTCTCGACGTAGCGCGCACCGATGGCGTCGCACTCGGCGCGGGTCGGCGCGAGCTTTGCGAGGCGAGCCCCGTAGACCTCGGCCAGCGGGAGCTCCCCGGACATCGCGTGGGCCGTCAGCTCCTCGACGGCCTGCAGGGTCTCCGGGTCCCGGGAGCGACCCAGCTCATCGACCCCCTCGAGCGCGCTCAGCGTCGAATCGCAGTCGAACCAGATCGAGGCGAACGGCGTGCGCGGCACCACGACGCAAACTTAGCCGACGGACCTGCCGGACTCCTGCGCGGAATCTGGCGGCTGGTGTCGGCGGCACCCGTCAGCGGCTCCGGTAGCGGCGCCTCATCCACGTCCGCCACTCCGCATCGAGGGCGTCGGGATCACCGCCGAACGCCTCCTCGAGGGCATCGCGTTGGATGCGCGCGAGGACGGCGGGATCGGGGGGCGCCCCCTGGGAGTCGACCTGGCCCTTCATCCGGTCGAGGAACGTCGCGAACGACGAGGGCTCTCGAGCGTCGAGGAGGAAGCTGACGCGGGACCAGCAAGCGGCGTGGTCGATCAGGTCGAAGTCCGTGCAGCGCGTCTTGTCGAGGATCTCGGCCAGCGGCCGGATGAGGCCGTTGTCATCCCGCTGCCGGACCTTCACGTCCCAGTCGAAGGTCTGGTAGGCGCGCTGGCTGTTCTCGTCGATCTCGGAGAAGTTGTTGTGCTCGGTCGAGACCTCGCGCCGCAGGACGTGCGCGAGTCCCTCCTTCCACCAGGCCGGGATCTCGTAGCTGTAGCCCTTGAAGGCGTCGATCAGGTTGTGGGCGACGTTGAAGACGACGTGCGCATGCATGGCGCGATCGCTCTGGAACGCTCCGTCCCCGTAGTCGGGCGCGGTCGCGAACAGGAATGCGTCCGCCTGGTCGAAGTACCAGCGGCTCGGCATCTCGTCGCCGTGCAGCGCCTCGGTGTAGGTCCTCAGGTAGCGGGTGCACGTGGCTCCCGTGGGGCAGAGCAGGACGAGGAACTTGCCCTTCATCCCGAGGTGGGGGCCGCGGCCCATCCACTTCTGGTTGGGCGGGGCGTCGCCGCGGAAGAACGGGGCATCCTCGGCGGGAAACGCCGTGTCCGCGACGCCGGCTAGGGTCGTGAAGCGTTCGTAGAGGCTCTCGAGCCGCTGTGCGAACAGGTGGGCCCGCAGCCATGGATCGAGTTCGCGGACCGAGCGCGGCTTCAGTCCCGGCAGGCGCTGGGCGAGTTCATCGAGCTCCTCCCGCAGTGCCTTGCGGTCCTCCTTGTCGCGCGGGACGTCCTGCTTGGGCAGCGCACAGCCGAGCCGGAAGTGCGCGGTCTCGATCCATCGGAACGGGATCTTGCCGAGGTCTTCCTCGATCCGTGCCGTGTCGTGGTCGCTGGCCCAGGTGAGCCGGCCCATGCGCACGTAGCCGAGGGCGTCCAGCGCGTCCGCGCGACCACCCGTGTAGGGATCGGGTGGGGCCGTTCGCTCGGGCTCCTCGTCCTGTGCGGTCGCGGTCGCGGCGACCAGACATGCCGCGACGAACCCTCGCAGGGTGCGGAACGCACGCCTGCAGGCTCGCGGGTGTTCGGCCGAGGGGGAGCCGGAGCGGGCAGGGCTCCGGTCCCGTGTGTTCCGGCTCGGGTTCACCGGCGGGCGGCGGCTTCCTTCTTCGGCGCCTGCCCGGCGTCCTTCTCTCCCAGCGGCTTCAGGCCGAGGTCGAGGAGTTCGGCCTCGCGGGTCACGAGCTTCTCGCGGTCGGCGATCAGCTCGTCGACCTGACGCTGGAGCTTCTTGGCCTTGGCCGAGCGCGGGCCGTCTTCGTCGAGCGTCGCCTCGAGGCGATCCTGGAGTTCGACGAGGCGCGCGTCGATCGCGTCGTAGCCGTCGAGGACACGCAAGAGGCCCTTCACAGCCTTGGCTGCGTCGCCCTCGTAGTCGGCCTCGATCAGCGACAGCATCGCGTCCCAGAGCTCCGACTGGGTTTGCTGCCCGTCCATCGCGACGGCTTCCGAACCGTCGTGGCGGCAGAGGAACAGGTGCGGCGGGTGTTCACCCTCGAACAGGTTCCGGAACGGGTGGTCGGCGTCGAGCACGTGGTTCGGCAGCTTCACGCAGTGGAACCACTTGGTGAGCAGCAGGGTCTTCTCGTTGTTGAGTCGACGGTTGAGCAGCGCTTCCTCGGTGCCCTTGCAGAAGCCGCACTCCCGGACGACGAGCAACGGCATGCGCGTCTCGCTGCGGATCTCCAGGAGCGCGCGCTCCCGGGGCAGCGCTGCGCGGACCCGGCCGGTGGTCGTGCGCCCGTCCTCGACCTTTTCCTGGCCCAGGTCGGGTGCGTAGACCGGGTAGTTCCAGTCGATGTCGAGGCGGTTCTTGCTCGTCTCCAGCCTGCGGAAGTCGATCGGCATTCCGCGGGGACCGGAGCCGAGGCCGGGGACTCCCGTGGCGGGGGCACCTGGTGTGCCCGCAGCGCGAGGAGCGGAGGCCGGCGCCGAACTCGGCGCCGAGGAAGGAGGGCATCACTGCGGCGCCGCGCCCGCCGGCGCGGCCAAGATCGCCATCAGGAACGCGGGCACGAGGCGCACGCCCAGGTCGAGCAGGTTCTTCATGGTCTTGGGGCGCCCAGGTCGGGCGTCGTTCCGAAGTCTACCCCAACCAAGCAGGCTCCCGGAACCCTCGAGCCGGTGGGGCCCGGTGCGTTCCGTGGCCCGCGGTCAGCGGACCTGGACGAGTTCCACGAGGACATCGAGCCCGCGGAGAACCTCGAGTTCTCCGGGCTCCAGAGCGCGGTCCAGATTCCAGATACCCAGCGCGGGCCCGCCGCTGTCGGTGGGCTCCCCGAGCTGCATCCGGTCGACGTTGACGCCGAGGTTTCCCAGGGCCGTGCCGATGGCGCCCAGGACGCCGGGGGCGTCGCGGTGCTGCGTGACCAGCAGGGGCGCCTCCGGGATCGCGTCGACCGGGCGGCCGTCCACCTCGATCAGGCGGCCGTGGCGGTGACCGAGCACCGTGCCGACCACGTGGTGGCGCGCGCCCGCCACGACGGCCTCGACGCGGATGAGGTGCGTGAAGTCCCGCTTGAGGGACACGGCCTCGGTATGGACGCGGATCCCGCGCTCACGGGCGATCCGTTCGACGTTCACCGGCGTGATCGGTGTCTCGCCTCGGCCGGCCATGGCTCCCGAGAGCGCCGCCACGGTCAGGGGATGTGGGGATCGCTCGAGGATGCCGCCCTGGAGACTGATGCGGACCGACTCCAGGGGGCCGTCATGGAGCGCGGTCAGGAACGCCGCGAGCTGGCGTGCGAGCGTGAGATAGGGGCCGAGTGCCGCAGCTTCGGCGGGCGCGACGCGGGGGACGTTGACGCCGTTGAGCACGACACCCTTCGTCAACGCGAGCACGACCTGGCGTGCCATGTCGAGCGCGACGCTCTTCTGCGCCTCGGCGCTGCTCGCGCCGATGTGCGGCGTGAGCACGACGTTCGCGAGGCGGCGGAACGGGTGGTCGGCCGGCAGTGGTTCGAGTTCGAAGACATCGAGTGCAGCGCCTGCCAGGTGTCCGCTCTCGAGGGCGTCGGCGAGGGCTTCGTCCTCCACGATGCCACCGCGCGCCGCGTGGACGAGGCGAGACCCCGGCTTCATCCGCGCGATCCGTGCGCGATCGAACAGGTGGCGGGTCTCGTCGAGCAGGGGGACGTGGATCGACACGAAGTCCGCCTCGGCGCACAGCTCGTCCAGGGACACCATGCGCACGCCCTCGGGAGCACGTTCCTGCGTGACGAACGGGTCGTAGGCGATCACCTGCATGCCGAGGCCCCGTCCCCGGTCCGCGACGATGCGGCCGATGTTGCCGAGGCCGACGACGCCGAACGTCTTGCCGGTGATCTCCACCCCGGTGAACAGCTTCTTGTCCCAGCGGCCCGCCTTCAGCGCAGCGTCGGCGGCCGGAACGTGGCGGGCCATCGAGACCAGCAGCGCGATGGCGTGCTCGGCAGTCGTCGTCGCACCCGCTTGTGGGGTGTTCATCACGACGATGCCGCGCTCGGTGGCGGCCTCGACGTCGATGTTGTCGACGCCGATCCCTGCTCGGCCGATCACGGCCAGCCGGTCCGCGCCCTCGAGGGCGCCCGCCGTCACGCGGGTTGCCGAACGCACGACCAGCGCGTCGAAGCCCGACAGCGCCGCGCGCAGCGCAGCTTCGTCCATGCCGGTGCGGACCGTGACGTCACCGGCGTCTTGCAGGATCGCCAAGCCCTCGTCGCCCAGTGTGTCTGCGACGAGGATCGAATATCGGTTCATCTCGCTCCCTTGCCGAACAGGATCACCCCGACAGTACGCAGGATGATGTTCAGGTCGAAGAGCGGGCTGATGTACTTGATGTAGTAGAGGTCGTAGCGGAGCTTCTCGGCGGCGTCTTCGACCGAGGCTCCGTACGGGTAGTTGACCTGGGCCCAGCCCGTCAGGCCGGGTTTGACCGTGTGCCGCAGCTGGTAGTAGGGGATCTGCTGCCTGAGCTGCTCGACGAACACCGGGCGCTCCGGGCGGGGGCCGACGAACGACATCTGGCCGCGGAGCACGTTGAGCATCTGCGGGATCTCGTCGATCCTCGTCAGGCGCAGGAACTTGCCGATCCGGGTGACCCGATCGTCGTTCTGCTGTGCCCACTGGGGGCCCCCGGCTTCCGCGTCGGGACGCATCGTGCGGAACTTCAGGATCGTGAACGTGGAGCCATCCTGACCGACTCGCTCCTGCCCGAAGAAGACCGGTCCGCGGCTGTCGCACTTGATCAGGATCGCCGTCAGCAAGCACAGCGGTGCGGTCACGGTCAGACCGATCGACGAGATCGCTACGTCCAGGACGCGCTTGCCCGCCAACGCCATGCGGTTGCGCGTGAATCCGCGTCCGAAGATCAGGTAGGACGGCCGCAGGCTCTCGACGGCGATCTTGCCGGCGATGCGCTCGTACATCGCTTCCTTCTCTTCGACGAGGATTCCTTCCATGCGGCAGGCGAGGAGGGACTCGATGGGGAACGTGCCCCTGCGCTCCTCCAGCGCGACCACGACGCGTGCCACGCGATTGGCGCGCGCGATTGCCGCCACTTCCGATGCGTCGCCGAGC
>JBEAPQ010000217.1:0-3974 GCA_041164325.1 Planctomycetota bacterium
GACGTCGTGCTCGGCAGCCAGCTCGGCGTCGGCGCCTACCGCGCGCTAGCTGAGAAGGGGCTCGACCGCGTGATGATCTCGGTCATCGGGCAGCTCGACCTCCAGTACGTCGACTTCGCGAAGCTCGTCGACCCGAACACGCTGAAGACCGTGGTCCGCCTGATCGAGCCCGGCAGCGACTTCCACCGCCTCGCGCGGCTGCTCGAGACCTACCACTGACAGCGGCCGTCCCAGGCCGCTGCGGTGGACGGTCCGGTCACTGGACGTCGATCGCGACCGCGGCCGGGAACACGTTCCGGACGTCCGGGTAGCCGGCGGGGTCGAGCACCATGGCCGTCGCGCGGAGGCTGATCCCGGCGAGGAACGGCAGGTTCGGGATCGTCAGCGCCGAGGTGACCGTGCCGCTCGCGGGCAGCGTGCCGATCGGAGTCGGCACCAGCACGTTGCCGAGGCCGAGCGCGTAGACGGTCAGCGCATCGAACTGGATCGGCAGCACGAGACCGTTCGGCAGCGGGGTGGCGCCGCTCGGCGTCGCCGACAGGCAGACGATGTAGGGGAGGCCCGCGTCGTTGGGCGAGGCCAGCGTCAGTCCGGCCGTCGTGCCGACGCGCGGCGTGCCGACGAGGTCGAAGCGCGGCTCGACGAGGTCGAGGACCTGGTCGGCCGCGACGCCTGTGATCCTCTGCTCGGTGCCCGACGGCCAGCGGACGACGATCTCGTCGACTGTCGTGGCTGCGCCCAGCCCGAACTGCAGCCGGCGGTCGTTGCCGGTCTTGTAGCCGATGCCGTTCCGGACCCACTGGCGCTGGACGTGCGCGCCGGTGCGCACGTTGACCCGTGCACCGAAGCCGTCGCGGTTGCTGACCGTGCCCTCGGTCCGGATCTTCAGCCAGTGGCCGCGCGGGACCGCGTTGCGGAACACCTGGACCGGACGTGGGTTGCCGACGAAGCGGTCGAAGTCGAAGCGCTCGACGAGGTCGATGCCGCCGTCCTCGTCGAGGTCGACGGGCACGGCCGCGTACTGGCCGTAGAACGTCGAGACGCCGAGCGGGAACGCGACGTCCTGCCACGGTCCGGGCGTCGACGTGCCCGGATGCCGGAACAGCTGGTTCGGCGCCGCGTAGTGGACGACGTGCAGGTCTTGCCACGCATCGTTGTCGTAGTCGAGCCAGTGGGTCGACCAGCCGAGGCTGATGCCCGTCAGCCCGTAGGTGTAGGTGTCATCGACGTAGGTCTGGCTGTTCGGGTCCCACTGCAGGAACAGGTGGTCGTTCGGGCTGTCCGTGCAGAAGATGTCGACGCCTCCGTCGCAGAAGACGTCGAGGAAGTCGACGCCCATGCCGTCGATCGCCTGGTTGGCTCCGATCTGCGCGCCGACGTCGGCGAACTGGCCGTTGCCGAGGTTCCGGAACATCGTGTTCGGGAAACCGTTGTTGCCCTTGTCGTTGGCGATGTAGAGGTCCGGCCAGCCGTCCTCGTCGTAGTCGATGAAGGGCGCGACGAGCGTCAGCCCGAGGTGGTCGACGCCAGCAGCCATGCCGACCTCGACGAAACCTGTTCCGCCGACGTTGCGGAACAGGAAGTTGACCTCGCCGAGGCTCGTCGACGCGGTCTGGCGGTTGCCGACATAGACGTCGGTGAAGCCATCGCGGTCGTAGTCGCCGAACGACACGCTGAAGACGGAGGATGACGTTGCGATGCCGAGCGCAGCGGCCTGGTCGACGAATCGACCGGTGCCGTCGTTGACGTAGAGCTGGAGCGGCGTGCGCCAGTTGCCGACCAGCAGGTCCTGGTCGCCGTCGTTGTCGAAGTCGAACGAGCCGATCGCGGCGGCCGAGTTCGAGAGGCCGAGCCCTGACGTCGCGGTGTCGTCCGAGAACCGGAAGCCACCCTGGTTGCGGAACAGCCGGATCGGCCTCCCCTCGGCGTCCGGCATCACGAGGTCGACGTCACCGTCCCCGTCGACGTCGACACACGCGAAGCCGGTGCCGTAGGCGGTCGTCGTCGACTGGAGGCCGGAGATTCCGGTGGTGGCGGTGACGTCGACGAAGCCCTGGGCGTGGACCAGGGAGGGGCCGGCGACGGTCGCTGCAGCGAGCGCAAGGGCGTGGATTCGGAGCATCGCGATGGGCCTTTGGGCCCGGGAAGTCTACCCCCCAAGCCCTCTGCGGGGCGCGCGTGCACGTAGCCTCGGTGGCACCGAGGATTCAGCCGCGCGGATTCGCTCGGCCGATGCCCGCGGCCAGCAGGATCCATCCGCCGATCAGCAGGACACCACCGATCGGTGTCACCGCGCCGAGCCAGCGCGGGCCGGTGATCGCGAGGACGTACAGCGTGCCGGAGAAGATGGCCGTCCCGAGGACGAACGCCCAGGCCGCGCGGACCGCGGCGCGCTCGCCGAGGGACGCACGCCACGCGCATGCGAGAAGCGCCAGCGCGTGGAAGAACTGGTAGCGGACCGCGATCTCGAACGTGTCGGCGGTGCCGCGCTCGGCGAGCAGGGCCTCGAGCCCGTGGGCGCCGAACGCGCCGAAGGCGACGCCCAGGCCGCCGAGGAGTGCGCCGACTTGGAAGATGCGTTCTGGGGTCATGGCGTCGGGTAGGTCGGGATCAGTGCGTCCACCGCGCGGTCGTACGCAGCACGGACCTCGGCGTAGCGGTCTCGGTCTTCCTGCGTCGCCTCGACGTCCGCGAGGTCCCGGTCGAGGTGGAGTGCATCGCGGCAGGCTTGGATCGTCAGGTTCGCCTCGCCCTGGTCGCGACGCCACGTCCACAGGGCCTGGACCGCCGCACCGACGGCGGCCGCGTCGGCGTCGACGCCCGCGCGGACCGGGACGCCGCCGACGGCTGCCACGATCCGCTGCCAGGTCGGGCTGTGGCTGCCGCCGCCGGTCAGACGGAGCTCGTCGATCCGCACGTCGAGCGCGCGGAGCCGGTCGAGCAGGCGGCCGAGTGCCAGCGTTGCACCTTCCATCGCCGCGCGCGCGAGGTGGGCCTGCGTCATCGTGTTCGGCCGCAGCCCGAGGAAACTCCCGGTGGCGGTCGGCAGGTCTGGGCTCCGCTCGCCGGTGAAGAACGGCACGCAGAGCACGCCGTCCGCGCCGGGTGCCACACCCGCGACGGCCGCTTCGAACGCGTCGAGCTCCATCCCGCTGAGCGAGCGGACCGCCTCGGTCGCGACGGTTGCGTTCATCGTGCAGCCGAGCGGGAGCCAGCCGCCGGCGCTGTCGCAGAACGGCGCGATCTCGCCGTCCGGATCGCAGACCGGCGCGTCGGCGCGGGCGAAGACCGTGCCCGACGTGCCGAGGCTCAGCACGGCGATCCCCGGGGCCACGGCGCCGGCGCCGAGCGCAGCGGCCATGTTGTCGCCCGCGCCCGCGGCGACGAGGACTCCCTTGGCGAGCCCGAGCTCGGCCGCGAGCTCGGGGCGCAGCGTGCCGCAGGCCTCGCCCGGCGCGAGAAGCGGGGCCAGCAGATCGGCCGTCCCGGGCGCCGTCGCACCGACGAGCGGCTCTGCGTAGCGGCGGTTTCGCACGTCGAGCCAGCCGGTCCCGGACGCGTCGCCGGCCTCGGCGGCTGCCCGGCCCGTCAGCCAGAGGTTGAGGTAGTCGTGGGGGAGGAGGACGCGTTTCGTCTGCGCGAAGACCGCCGGCTCGTGGCGGAACACCCACCGCAGCTTGCCGGCCGTGAAGCCGGGCGGCAGCGCGGCGAGCCCGAAGTCCCGGTGGGCGGCCGCGGCGCCACCGACCGCGTCGAGGATCTCGCGGCACTCGACTGCGCAGCGGACGTCGTTCCAGAGGATCGCGGGGCGCAGGACCTCGCCAGCGGCGTCGAGCGCGACCAGGCCGTGCTGCTGGCCCGATACGCCGATCGCGCAGACGTCGGCGAAGCCGGGCTCCGCGCGCAGCCTGCCGAGCGCCTCCCGGGCAGCAGCGAGCCAGTCGGCGGGGTGCTGCTCGCTGTACCCCGGCGGC
>JBEAPQ010000218.1:0-17759 GCA_041164325.1 Planctomycetota bacterium
CCACGGCAACACGTTCCGTGTCCACGACGGCGCCATCCAGGTGGGCTACGAGGCCTACGAGGAGTTCGGCGCACAGTTCGGGCACCTGTTCCACGAGACCGAGTGGTCGAGCTACGTGCTGAGGCTCGAGTATCGGTTCCTCGGCGAGCAGGTGAAGGGCGGCGCGGGCTGGGCGCTCCGCAACAGCGGGATCATGGTCCACGGCCAGTCGCCGGCATCGATGCGCCTCGATCAGGACTTCCCCGTATCGATCGAAGTCCAGCTCCTCGGTGGCGACGGCAAGAACCCGCGGACGACCGGCAACCTCTGCACGCCGGGCACCAACGTCGTCATGAAGGAGAAGCTCGAGCAGCGCCACTGCATCAGCTCGTCCTCGAAGACCTTCCACGGCGAGCAGTGGGTCACGTGCGAGGTCGAGGTCCGCGGCGGCGACGTGATCCGGCACCGGATCAACGGCGAGCTGGTCCTCGAGTACCAGGAACCCCAACTCGACCCGCGGGACGGCGACGCGAAGCGGATCATCGAGGCGCGGGGTGGCGAGAAGCGCCTCAGCGGCGGCAGCATCTCGCTGCAGTCGGAGAGCCACCCTGTCGAGTTCCGCAACATCCGCATCAAGCCGCTGTCCGTCCCCGAGGTCGACAAGGCCGATGCGAAGGGCGTCTCCGAGGACGCCTCCCCCGCAGAACCCAAGAAGAGCATCGGCGGCTGAAAGGACCGGGCGGGCCGGGGTTTCCGCCGGGTCAAGCCGCGCCGCCGCGGTTCCCGATACCGACGTTGGCATTGGGTCCAGCGGGCACGTCCGCGGCGCGAGCCCGACACCCCACGGAACCCGACGGAGCCTGACATGCACACGGTGGACCTCCCCTCGCAGCACGAGCGCTTCCGAGCTGCCAAGCCGTTCCCCCACATCGTGATGGACGGCTTCCTGGACGAGACCTTCGTCCGCGAGGTGGCCGCATCGTTCCCGCGCTACGAGGACGCCGAGAAGGTCGGCACTTCGTTCGAGACCGAGTTCGAGCACAAGAAGGTCCAGGTGACCGACCTCGACCGGTTGCCGGACCCGATCCAGCAGGTCCACCGTCACCTCGCGTCGCAGGCATTCCTCGAACAGCTGTCGGCGTTGACCGGCATTCCGAAGCTTCTGGCGGACCCCAAGCTGCACGGTGGCGGCATCCACATGACCGACAGCGGCGGGCGCCTCGACGTGCACGTCGACTTCAACTACGTGCCCGACCTCGGGTGGTGGCGGCGCCTCAACCTGCTGCTCTATCTGAACGAGGACTGGCAGGACGCATGGGGTGGGCAGCTCGAACTCTGGAACTCCGAGGTCACGCGCTGCGAACTCTCGGTCAGCCCTGTCCTCAACCGCTGCCTGATCTTCGAGACCGGACACTACAGCTACCACGGCGTGCGCCCGGTGACGTCGCCGGACGGCATCGCCCGCAAGTCGATCAGCGCGTACTACTACACGTCGATCGCGCCTCCGGGCTTCGAACGATTCCATGGCACGGTGTTCCAGAAGCGGCCGGATGAGCGGTGAGAACACCTCCCTGCCGACCGAGGCGGTGATCGAAGTGGCCCCGCGGAGGGCTCACCGTTGAGGGGCCGTCGTCGCACCGCGCTGCTGCTCGCCGGCGGAATCCTCGCCGCTCTCTGCGGCTTCGAGATCCTGCTGCAGATCCTGTCCCTCGGGATCTGGTGGTTCGGCGGAACGGGTGCCGTGCCCGTCGACGACGGGTCCCCACGCATCCTCTGCGTCGGCGACTCGTTCACCTACGGGCTCGGGGCGACATCGCGCGAGGGCACCTACCCCTCGCAGCTCGGGACCGCGCTCTCCGGAGCGGGTGTCGACGCGCAGGTCCTGAACTGCGGCTGGCCCGGCAGCACTTCGGGCGACCTACTCGCCAAGCTCGACGACCAGCTGGCGTCCTACCGACCGCGACTTGTCTACATCCTGACCGGCTGCAATGACGTGTGGCGCGGCCGGGCTGGCACGGCACCCCCCGCCGACAGTGGTTTCCGGCTGGAGCTCCGGACGCTGCGGCTCTTCGAGCTCGTCGCCCATTGGTGGACAACGGGCGGCAACACGCAGGGACTCGTCGTCCAGGGCGACGCACCGTTCGTCGGGGAGTGGCACGCGGGCCCACTGTCGATGCACTTCCTCCCGGACGGCCGAGTCGAGAGCGAGAGCGGACACATGACCTGGTCGGCGGACGGTGAGCGCCTTGCGCTCGTCGATCCCGGCAAGGAGACGCGGATCGATGCGACGTGGCGCATCGAAGGCGATCAGCTCGTGCTGACGGCAGCTGCATGGCCCGTCCCGCTGCGCTTCGCGCCGGGCCCGCGCCTCCGACACGACGTCGACCGGGGCAACCGCGCACTCGCGGATCGCCAGCTGGATGCCGCCGAAGCGCACTTCCGTGCCGCCGTCTCGACGCCCGGTCTCGAGGACGCCGCGAGACTCGGCCTCGTCAAGACGCTGTGCGTTGCGGACCGACCCGACGCAGCGCGCGCCGAACTCGCCGTGCTCGCGGCACGGTTCGGCGAAGAGCCGACCACTGATCGTGGTGTCGCGTGGATCGAGGCAGGCCTGGCTGTCGGCGACCCGGAGGGCGCTGCGGCCGCCGCTGCGACCGTGCTCCGGACCGTTCCCTGGAGTGCGAGGCTCCTCGAGCTCACCGTCCAGTGCGGCCCCCATGCAGCGGACCGTGCCTCTCTGCGCCGCGCGATCCACGAGGGTCGGGAGCGATTCGCTGGCGACAGCAACCTCCACTCGATGTTCCTGGAGGCCGCGGCCTCCCTCGCCGTGGATGACCCGGCATCTGCGGTCCGCGACATGGCGCTGTCCTTCCTGGTCAGCGGCAACCCCGCGCGGCTCCGGAAGGCCCTCCTGCAGGATCGCGGGCTGTTCCCCCTCGATCGACTGGACGAAGCCCTGTCCGGGCTCGATCCCGCCGATGCCGACAGAGTCCGGATCGTCGCCGCAGATCTCGACCGTCACGCGGACGCCGTGACCGACGCGCTCGCCCTGAACCTCGGCCGCATCGTGGACGCCTGCCGCCGCGCAGGCGCCGTGCCGGTGCTGCTCACCTACCCGAAGTCGATGCCCGAGGTCGAAGCCGTCGTGCAACCGTTCGCGGAGCGTTCGGGCGTCGATCTCCTGCAGCTTCGCGCAGTCTTCGACGACGCGCTGCGCACGCAGGACTACCGCGACCTCTTCGTGCTCGACGGGCACTGCAACGACCGCGGCTATGCTCTGATGGCCGAACAGGTCGCAGCCGACGCCGCAACGCGGCTGCGCTGAGCGAAGCCCTCCCTCCGCAGCCGGAGGTGAAGCCCGTCATGCAGTACACCGTCGAGATCGAAGTCGCGCGCCCACTCGCCGAAGTCGTGGAGTCGTTCGCCAGCCGAAGCAACATGCCCTACTGGCAGGAGGGCCTGCTCAGCGACGAGCCGCTCGAAGGTGAGCCAGGGCAAGAGGGCAGCAAGGCACGGCTGACCTTCCGGATGGGCAAGCGCACGATGGTCATGGTCGAGACGATCGAGGTCCGTGACCTGCCAGAGCGGTTCCACGCGTTCTACGAGACGAAGGGCGTCCGCAACCGCGTCGCGATGCGGTTCGAGGCCGCGGGCGAGAACCGCACCCGGCTGATCTCGGACAATGAGTTCGTCTTCACGGCCTGGATGATGCGCGTGATGGGTGCGGTCTTCGGCTCGATGTTCCGCAAGCAGAGCATGAAGTACCTGACGGACTTCAAGGCGTTCGCCGAGCACGGGACGGACGTGCGCCAACGCGCCCGATGAGGTTGCGCCTCTCCGCCGAGTCGGAGACGCTCTTCGGCCCCGCCCCCGAGAGACGTCGACCATGACCCACCGCCGACCAACGGCCCTGCTGGCCGCACTCACGCTCCTCCCGCTGACCCTGTCCACCTCGATCCGCGCCCAGGAGCAGGACGAGAGGAGCTGGGCCGAGGCCTTCGCGCAGCTCACCCTCCACGACGGACAGGTCGAGATCCAGGGCGGCAAGGCGACGTTCGCGACCCCCGCGGGCTGGCACTACCTCCACCAGGACGACGCTCGGTACGTCGTCGAGGAGCTCTGGGGCAACCCGCCGAGCCCGAACACGCTCGGGCTGATCATGCCGCCGGGGTTCGAGACCGAGGACGAGGGCTCGCCTGCCTGGGCGATCATGGTGAGCTACGACGACGAGGGGCACTACGACGACAGCGACGCGGCGGGCGTCGACTACGGCGAGCTCCTCACGGCCATCCAGCAGGACGCCCTCGACTCCAACGAGGAGCGCGCCGCGCAGGGCTACGACACGGTCCGGATCGTCGGCTGGGCCGAACCCCCGAGCTACGACGCGAACCAGAAGAAGCTCTACTGGGCGAAGCACATCCGCTTCACGACCCCGGGCGGCGAGTCGACCGACGGCCTGAACTACGACGTCCGGGTCCTCGGGCGACGCGGCACGCTGGTCCTCCGGGCTGTGGCCGACATGTCCGAGCTCGGCGAAGTCCGGGACGGTGTGCAGACGATCCTCCCCGCCGTCGAGTTCGTCGAAGGCGAACGCTACGAGGACTATCGGGACGGCATCGATCCGCTGGTCGCGGGCGGCATCGGCGCGCTGATCGGCGGCAAGCTGCTCGCCAAGGGCGGCTTCCTCAAGCTGATCGCCGGACTGTGGAAGCCGATTGCCCTCGGACTCGTCGCGGTCGGCGCCTTCGTCATGCGCATCCTGCGCGGCTCGAAGGCGGAGACCGCCGCGGACTGAAGCCAGCGGACGTCAGCGCCGCGCCCGCTCCCCGGGCAGGACCGGCGGGCGGTAGTGGCGCGCCCACACGCGGACTTCGTCGGGGAGGGCGACGTCGGCAGACCCTGCCGAGCGGACGAAGCCCTGCGCGTCGACGAAGAGGACCCAGACCGAGCGAACGTCCGGACGCGCTTCGGCCTGCTCGACGATCGGCAGGCCGTCCGCCACGACGCTGCGGATCTCGGCATCGATGCGTGACCGCACGTCGGCCGGCAGACCCGGAGGGACCATCACGCACCACTCCTGGGGAAGTTCGACCCGTTCGCGGATCGGCAGCGCGAGGCGGTAGATCGCACGCCTCACTTCGCTGACGAGGAAGTCGGGGTCCTCGTCGGATGGGATCCACACGACCAGGGAACCCACGTCGGTGCGCGGCGCCGAGGGGAGGGGTCGCTGCACGAGGTCGGCCAACGTGGCGGCGCCCCGCTCGGGCTCGACGATGCAGCCACGATCCATCCGCTGCACGGTCGGCGTCTGCACGCGGAACGCACCTTGACCCGCCGCGAATCCGATCGAGCCTTCGATCGGCGAGAGGCTCGGCGTCGTGTAGGCGAAGACGCGCTCACCCTCGGACCAGCACTCGACGGTCGGGCCATCGACGCGGAGCTCCAGATCGACGTAGCTGCTCGGACGGTCGAACTCGATCACGTGCGCAGGACTTCCCCCCGGCAGCGGACCATCCCGCTCCCACAGCGACGAGAAGCGCAGGCGGACCCGGTTGACCTTCGATTCGGCCTCGCTCCGCCCGATCGCGTACATCAGGTCTCCGGCCTCGAACCCGATCCGGACGTTGTGGTCACGGCGCGTCCACCCGAGCACGACGGCGCCCGAAACGTAGGACGTCGTGAAGTGGATGCGGGTCCGCAGCACGTAGCGACCGGGCCCCATCCACTCGGCGCTGCGGACGAACGCATGACGCTGGTGCGCGGCACGGTCGGTTCCGCCGGTCGTGTCCTTCGGCTTGGCGCGGCCGACGTGGACATCACCCGTGCCGGTCTCGTACCAGAGCCCGGCGACCCTGCGCTCCTCGAACCCGGTCAGTCCGTCCTCGACCCAACCGAATACCCCGAGTTCGTGCGGCGAGTCGAAACCTGGGCAAACGCCGAGGGCAGCAGCGGGCACCGAGTCCCCGGTGGGATCGAGCCCGATGGCGCGCGCAAGGCGGTCGTGCCTTTCGCCCACCGAGGCCGCCGCGACCGCGCGGCCAGCGGCCCGATGCGTGGCGGCCGACTCCGCGAGCGCCTTCGCGAGGGCGCGGGTCTTCGGCAGGCGTGACAGGAGCGGCGACGCCCCTTCGGGCGCCGCCATGCTCGGGATCCGTCGCGAGGCCTCGAGCGCAGTCACCCAGGCGGCGGCATCCAGACCAGCCTGCGCGAGCGCCTGCACCGCGAGCGCCGCGTTGTCGGCGTGCCACCCGTCCACCTGCAGCGACCAGCACGCCGCCGCGGCAGCCGCCTTGATCTCTCCGACCTCGGCGAGGAGACGCGTCGCGGCGAGGGCGTGCGCCTGCCCGAACCACGGCTCGGCCCTCGACCGCGCCCACGAGAACGTCGGCGCATCCATGACGCGGGCTCCCCACTCCTCTTCACGGGGCAGACCCAGCTGGTAGCGCTGCTCGATGAACGCGTTCGCCGCGTCCCGGTCGTTCTTGCCCCACGAGTAGCGGTAGCACTGCCGCAGGAACTCACCGAACCCCTGGGCGAACGCCTCCATGCCCTCCGGGCGCCCGCTCTTGCCGTCCGCGAAGTGTGCGGCGAAGAAGCCGACCGGGTCGGTCCGACCGCCTCGACCGTTCTTCAGGAATCGTGCCAGCGGCTCGGCGAACAGCGGCTGCCCCGCCTCGTCGACCCAGGTCTTCAGGTAGCTGAACAGCGCGTAGCCAGCCGGGTAGTTGTCGCGGTAGTCGTCGATCGTGCCGTCGAGGAGCTTCGTGAGATTGCGAAGTCCGCCGTAGCCCTTCACGTGCGGCGTCTGGATCGCGTACGGCGAAAGGTGGTGCTCCACGAACGCGGAGTCGGCCACGCGCCCGTAGGCACGACCCGTCCATACCGCGCGCCCTTCGACGAGCCACGCCGGCAGGAACGAATGCAGCGTCCCGTCGAAGCGGTGCGTGAGTTCGTGGGTCAGCGTGCGGCCGAGGCCTGCGATCGAGCCCCACGCGAAGCGGACGACGGTCACGTCACCCGACTGGAAGCCACCCGCCCACCAGAACGGCGTGCCGCTGGCCTCGAGGCCGTCGTGTTCTGGCTCGATGCGGATCAGTCCCGGGCGCTCGCGGAACGGGTCCACGCCGAACCAACCGGCCAGCCTCGCGTGGTGCTGCTCGACCGTCGCCAGCGCCCCGACGAGCGTCTCGTATCCGCACGTCGTCTGTACGGTGTAGAGCCCGTTCGGCGTCACGCCCACGCCGGGACGCGCCCAGGTCGCGTGCCGCTCGGTGAACGTGGCCCGCTCGTCGGGCGTCAGCGCCTTCAGCTTCTCCAGCGTCCACGGCTCGCCCGCGGCGGAAGCCGCACGCTCCTGCAGCTTGCCGAGCGCCTCGTGCGCCTCCGCAGCGAGGCCACCGAGCGGCGGTGGCGCGGGGCCCTCCAGCTGATCGCCGAATCCAACCTGGGCCGCCAGGCCACCGAGGATGCGCGCGGCGCGCACGCCGCGATCCAGCGCCTCGAACTCGGCCTTCGCCGCGGACTCCGGGTCCCCGGCGGACGTCCCCGTGACCCGCGCCGCCAGCAGACCGCGCAGAGCGCGGAAGACCAGCTCGTGGTCGACCTGCATGCCGGCGAGCGCGCCGTCGAGGTCTGCGGCCGTCGCCGCCAGAACGGCGGGCGCGTCGCGACCCAGGTCGAGCGCGAGGTCGGCCATGAACCGCGCAACCACGCCGGAGCCCGGCTCGTCCGCGCGCAGCTTGCCCGCCGCACGCGCGAGTTCGACGACGGCCGCAGCCTGAGCCGTCGCGAGGCTCCTTCCGTCATCCTTGGGAAGGAACAGGTCCTTGTCGGACCTCCCGAGCTGCGGTCGGCCGCGCGCGTCGCAGAGCGCCAGGTGGAGCGCCAGACCGAAGATCGCCTGCGCGTCCGGACTCGCGGCGCAGTCCTGCAGGAGTCCGCGGAGGATCGCGGGGCTCGCAGGGTGCAGTTCGAGAGCCGCCAGTCCGTGGCGCACTGCCTCTGCGGCGTTGCCCGCGGCGCGAGCCGCGCGCGCCAGTTCGAGACGCGCCTCCGCGGGTGACCCGGCCGCCGGGATGGCAGTCGCCACATCCGTTCGGAGAGTCACGGGACCGCCCGTCGGAGCCTGGGCACGCAGCCCGGCCGCGAGGCACAGACCGAGGACCGGCACGGCGCAGCAGAGCCGACACCACACGACTCGGGCCGCTTGCATCAGCGCAGCTTGTGGGCCGACACGAAGACGACGAGCACGTCCGAGCCGTCGGGAACGAGCAGGCTGCCGAGGAACGCAGATTCTCCGGGAGCCAGCACGAGCTCCGCACGGAGCGTCTGCCGGCAGACCAGCGGCACCTGGACCGTCAGTCCCGGCGAACCGGCCAAGCTGCCCTGGACCTCGAACGGACCTCCCAACAGGTCGATCGCACGAACCGTCACGTCCATCCCGACCGCGTCGTCCGCGCGCGTCGGAGCCACCGTGAAGTCGAGGCCGAACCCGACCTCCGCGACCTGCACCTTCGGCGAGCAGACGAAGTTGCCGAACGCCTGCTGCACGCTGTGTCCGCGGACCATCGACAGCTGGCGCACGGCCCAGGTCGACGCGCTGTGGCCGGCGAGCACCTGGATGCTGGGCGCGTTCAGCAGGTCGATCGGGTCCGATCCGGCGTCCAGCGCATCGATGGCCGCATCGAGGTCCTCGGAGCGAACGAGGCCCCCGGACAGTTCGACGCGCTGCTCGACGGCCCCGCGGACGGTCTCGAAGCCGAAGAGGTGCCAGAAGGTCTCCTGCGACATCCGCAGGACCTTCGCGTCGATGCGGATCTGCGGCGTCCCGTCGTCCTCCACGACCGTGACGCCGGCGCCACTCTTCGCCGCCGCCGCGTCCGCGATCTCGGCCTCGTCGAGTTCGACGTCGATGCGGCCGGTGTAGGCAACGTCGAACCGCTCGTGGACGGGAATGCGCGCGATCCCGAGGTTGGCCGGCGAAGGCGAGACGGTGCAGGCCGTGAGCAGGCCGAGCACGACAACGGCGCGGGAAGCGCGGGAGGGACCCATGGCCCCAGTTGATCCCGCAGGGAGGCGACCGACAAGCGGCCGACCTCCATCGTCAGCGACCGGCGCCCGCTGCCGTCGTGGGCGGCGCCGGAGGCAGCATCCGACCATGGATCGCAAAGTGGTCGCTGTAGCCCTCGGACCACTCTCCCCCACGGCTGCGGCGGAACCAACGCGGGCGTCGGTACTGGTCGCGCAGCTCATCCGGCGCGTAGATGTCGAACGACCCTTCGACGATCTGGAACCCCGACGCGTCGAGCATCCCCCTCGACACGATCGCCTGGTCGAAGACGTTCCAGTTCCACTCGGGGTTGTAGTAGAGCGTGCCCTTGTCCGACTCGGCCAGGAGCTCCCAGCTCAGGTTGTAGAGCGGGCGCGGCTGCCGCCGGTTCAGGACCGCATTGCGGCTCCGTACAGCGCCGAGGGTCTGGACGACCGACGCGTCCCAGGGGTCGTCGTTGAGGTCGCCGACGATCAGGACGTCCGCGTCGCGACCGGCCGTCTCTTCGTCGGCCGTGATCCGATCGACGACCTCGCGGACCTTGGCCGCCGCGACCGCGCGGAACTTGCCGTCGCGATCCCCGCCGCGCGACGGCCAGTGGTTGACGAGGACGAACAGCGGATGGCCGTGCATCGCGAGCCGCACCTCGAGCACGCCGCGAGTCGGTGCGTTGTCACCGGGGTCGATCTCGTGGAGCCGGACCGCGTCGGCCCCGTCGAGGACCAGGGGTGCGCGATAGGCGAGCGCCACGTCGATGCCGCGCTTGTCCGGGGACTCGACGTGGGCGATCTGGAGGCCGAGCCCGCGCAGCTTCTCGGTCGCGCAGAGGTCTTCGAGCACGCGGCGGTTCTCGACCTCCGCGAAGCCGACCACGTGCGGTCCGATCGCCGCGAGCACGGACGACAGGTGATCGAGCTTCCGGGCGTAGCGGTCCGCTGTCCACTCGCGGTCGGGGAGGTACTCGTCATCGCCCGGGTTCGCCGGATCGTCGACCGCATCGAAGAGGTTCTCGACGTTCCAGAACGCAAAGACGAGCGACGCGTCCTCTTGCGGCGCGGGCCCACCCGCGCCACCCGCACCCGCAGGCGTCGATGCACAGGCGAAGAGCCCCAAGAGGGCACAGAGCGAAGACACGGCGACCGAGAGCTTGGACATCGTTGTGCGAGGGGGTCCGGGGACTTCAGAAGCTGAAACCGCCGCCGACGAAGAAACCACGGGTCGTCAGATCGACGCCTCGACGGTCCGCCCCGGAGGACGTGGTGCCCTCGAAGGACTTGAACCGGTAGCCGGCATGGAACTCCACGAACGGCGCCGGCGTGAACGAGAGCATCGCGGACACATCCAGCATCGCCATGTCCTGGCCGCCGAGCTCGAGGTCCGACCAACCGAGATCGGCGACGGCTTCGACGGGTCCCAGGTCCAACTCGGCCTGGAGGAACAGGTAGGGCAGCTCGTAGGTCTCCGACAGCACCTCGGTCGCACCGCTCCCATCGGTCACATCGAGGTCCACGTCGTAGACGTCGAAGCCGAGCCCCGGCGAGATCCTGACCGGCCCGAGGTCGAGGAGGTCGAGGGAGACGGCGAGGTCCGCGTCGGTGAGGCTGAGGTCGGACTGGACCGTGGACCCCTGGGCCAGCGCGCCGAACGCATCACCGAGCACGCCCCGACCGTCCGTCGAAGCGGTCGCGAGCCGCGCCGTCGCGTGGATCGGGCCGACCTTGGCCTCGGCCCGGGCCTGGTAGCCGTGGGCCGGGCCGTCGACGCCGAACGCCGTCTCGGCATCCTGGCTCCCGCCCGGGCCCCGCGCGAAGTCTCCCTCGATCGAGGTCTGGTTGTATCCCGCCGCGATCCGCGCGCTCGGCAGGATCGAGCAGCCAGCCAGCAGCAGGAGAGGAACCGCGAGACAGGGCATGAATCGATGCATGGCGGGAGCGGAAGACAGGTCCGGCCCGCCAACGGACAGCGGCTGCCGCACGGGCGCAACGCCGAACCCTCGACGCTGCTGCCCCGCGCGACGAAACTCCGGCGCCATGACCGGTCGCGCCCTCACTTCGCTCTGGCTGCTCCTCACCTGCGCTACGGCGACCGGACTCGTCCCGTCCCGGCTCGATGCGCAGGACGAGACCCGCCCCAACGTCGTCTGGATCCTCTCGGACGACCAGGCGTGGTCCGACTTCGGCTTCACGGGCAGCACCGACGTGCGCACGCCGCACCTCGACGCCCTCGCGGCCGAGAGCGCGGTCTTCCCCCGCGGCTACGTCCCCGCGAGCCTGTGCCGGCCGAGCCTGATGAGCATGGTCACCGGGCTCCAGCCCGCGCAGCACGGCATCACCGGCAACGATCCTCCGAAGGGCACGGACCGACGGGACATGCTGCGGTTCATCCGCAGCGCCACGACGGTCCCGACCCTCCTCGCGGCCCGCGGCTATCGCAGCCTCCAGACCGGCAAGTGGTGGGAGGGCAACTTCCGCGAGGGCGGGTTCTCGGACGGCATGACCCACGGCGACCCGAGCCGTGGCGGGCGGCATGGGGACCTCGGACTCACGATCGGTCGCCAGGGCATGGAGCCGATCACGCGGTTCCTCGAGGACGTGGGGCAGGAACCGTTCTTCCTCTGGTACGCGCCCTTCCTCCCGCACTCCCCGCACAACGCGCCCGACGAAGTCGTCGCACGCTACCGCCAGGACGGACGGACCGAGGCCCAGGCACGCTACCTCGCCAACGTCGAGTGGTTCGACGACACGGTCGGCGAGCTGATGGCTGCGCTCCGCACGCGCGGCCTCGAGGACAACACGCTCGTCTGCCTCGTCGTCGACAACGGCTGGATCCAGGGCGAACGCATCAACCGCTACGCGCCCCGCAGCAAGCGTTCACCCTACGAAGGCGGGGTCCGCACGCCGATCCTGCTCCGCTGGCCGGGGCACGTGACGCCGGGCATCCGGGACACCGTGGTCACGAGTCTGGACCTGGCGCCGACGACGCTCGCGGCCTGCGGCGTCGAGGCCACGCCTGCGATGGAAGGGATCGACCTCGTCGCGACCGCTGCGGGCGCCGCGCCCGCGCGACCCGGCGTGTTCGGCGAGATCTACGAGCATGACGTGGCCGACCTCGACGATCCGCAGGCGAGCCTGCTCTACCGCTGGACGGTCCAGGGCGCGCACAAGCTGATCCTGCCGACGGCGCCGGACGCGCCCGCCGAGCTCTACGACGTGATCGCCGACCCCGCCGAGACGCGCAATCTGGCGGACACCGAGCCGGACCGCGTCGCCGCGTTGCGTGCGTCCATCGTCGCGGACGTGGAGCGCCGCACAGGCGGCCGACGTGCAAGCCCCAAGAACGTCCTCGTCTTCCTGACCGACGACCAGCGCTTCGACCAGATGTCCTGTGCCGGACACCCGGTGCTGCAGACCCCCCACATCGACAGCCTCGCGGCACGGGGCGTGCGCTTCACGAACTCCTTCGTGACGACCTCGATCTGCGCCGCGAGCCGCGCGACGTTCTTCACGGGGCTCCACGAGGGATCGCACGGCTTCACGTTCGGAACCCCACCGCTGGCGGCGACGCACCCGACCTGGCCCGCTCTCCTCCGTGGAGCGGGATTCCACACGGGCTTCACCGGCAAGCTGGGCGTCAAGCTCGGCGCGAAGAGCAACGAGCTCTTCGACTGGTTCCGCCCGATGTCGCCGCCCTACCTGAAGCCTGACCAACCACACCTGACGGACCGGACCGCGGCCGCAGCCGTGACGTTCCTCGAGACGGCACCCGCGGACCAGCCATTCGCGCTGATGGTGTCGTTCAACGCACCCCACGCCGAGGATCCGAACCCAGACCAGTACGTCCCGCCGCTCGACCTAGCGTCGCTGTACCAGGACGCGGCCGTGCCGCCCCCGATCCTCGGCGATCCCGCGTTCTTCGCGTCGCTGCCCCCGCAGCTCCAGGACACGATGCACCGCGACCGGTTCGCGTGGCGCTTCGACTCGGAGGAGAAGCGCGTCCGGATGACGCGCAACTACTGGCGGATGATCGCTGGCGTCGATCGCGCGGTCGGCAGGATCCTCGAAGCACTCGACGCCACGGGGCGGATGGACGACACCCTGATCGTCTTCACGAGCGACAACGGCTACTTCCTCGGGGACCGCGGCTTTGCCGGCAAGTGGACCATCCACGAGCTGTCGATCCGCGTGCCGCTGATCGTCGTCGACCCGTCGTTGCCCCCGTCACGCCGCGGAGTCACGGACGACCACATGGCGCTCAACATCGACCTCGCGCCAACCATCCTGGCGGCGACCCGGACTCCCCAGCCGCGCACGCTCCAGGGCCAGGACCTGGGGCCGCTGGTCCGCGGAGAAACCGTCGAGGGCTGGCGCGACGAGATGTTCTACGAACACCGCTTCCGCAACGCGCGCATCCCGAAGTCGGAGGGTGTTCGCAGCGCCGACTGGACGTACGTGCGCTACTACGAGTTGGAGCCTCTGGTCGAGGAGCTCTACGACCTCCGCGCCGACCCCGCACAGGCCCACAACCTCATCGCCGACCCGGCACACGCAGCGACGCTCGCGCGACTCCGCGCCCGCACGGACGCGCTGCGCGAGGCCTACGTCCGCACCTCGGGCGGGTGAGGCCTGCCTCGCGCGGGCGCCTCGTTTCAGCCTGGCCGGCGTTCTGCGGAGAGGTGCTGCCGATAGGCGCCCGACTCCAGCACGTCCGCCATCGCGTCGACCGCAGCGGGGCCCTCGTCCAGGCGCGTGTAGAAGTGCGGTGACAGCCGGATGCCAGCGCCGGGCCGGAAGTCGCAGACCACGTCCCGGCGGTTCAGCTCCTGGCAGACGGCATAGCCGTGCGGCACGTCGATGGACACGTGGTTGCCCCGGATGGCCGCCTCGCGCGGGGACCGGATCGGGAAGCCATGCCGGTCGCAGGCCGCGTGGATCGCCGCCGTCATCGCGAGGCTCTTCTGGCGGATCGCATCGACGCCGATCTCGTGCACGATCCGCACGCCTTCGATCCCCGCAAAGAGCGCCGGGACGTTCGGAGTGCCGTGGAGGAAGCGCCCGCCGTCGTCCCGGAGGTCCTGTCCGGCCGTCGAGAACGCGAACGGGTCGCGGTGCGCCGCCCACCCGGTGAACGCCGGGCGCAGCCGTTCGCGCTCGGCCGGGTCGACGTAGAGGAAGCAGTTGCCGGGACCGCCGCACAGATACTTGAGCGCTCCTCCCACGGCGGCGTGCACGCCCCACTCGGCGAGCCGGAGCGGGATCGCTCCGACGGATTGGAACACGTCGAGGATGACGAAGGCTCCCACCTCCCGCGCGCGGGCCACGATGGCCTGGGCGTCCTGGACATGGCCACTCCGGAACAGCACGTGGCTGATCGGAACGAGCCGCGTGCGTTCGTCGATCGACGCGCACAGCCGCTCGGCGTCGACCGTCATCCCATCCTCGGAGGGAACGCGCACGATCTCCGCACCGCGTTGCACCTGCGCGTCGTAGAGATACATCACCGACGGGAACTCGAGCTCGGTGTAGACGATCCGGTTCCGTTCGGCCGGGAAGTCGAAGCACGACAGGATCGCCTGGGACGCCACGGCGACGTTCTGGTGCATCGACACCGTCCGGGCCCCGACGCCGAGGAGCTCTTCGATCAGGTGCGCGAACTCGAACTGGAGCTCCCACCAGCCGTCTCCCCAGGCCCGTACGCCCCGGTCGTCCCAGGTGTCGGCGAAGGCGCCGAGACTCTGCCGGGCCCGCTCCGGCATCGCGCCGAGCGAGTTGCTGATCTGGTAGTTGGTCCGCTCGACGATGCCGAACTCGGGCCGCCAGCACAGAAGGGGGTCAGCCGAGGAGGGGGGCATCATCGAGTCTCCGGACGCAAGAGGGGCTCGCGTTCGACGGAGGCCCAGGCCCGGATCCTACGGGCACCCCGGCGCACAAAGGCAACCGGGGTCGCAGACCGGACCAGGTCAGTTGCCGACGGTCAGTTCGGCGGCGTTCGAGAACACGTAGCCACCGGTCGTCCCGAAGTCGGAGCAGATCCACTGGACGAACGGGTTCGCCCCGATGAACTGCGGTGCCACCGGCACCGTGATCGCCGCCTTGAACGCGACGCCCAGCGAGCTCGTCATCGTCGGCACGATGAACCCGTCCGTCTTGACGTAGGCCGTGCAACCGGTGCCGAAGCCCAGCGCCGACACGTTGATCGGAACCGTCAGAGCCTCGGCCAGGTTGAGAATGACGATGCTGCTGGTCGGCGCGCCGCGCAGCCCGACCTGGAAGGACGCGCCGAGCGCCGGGCGGCCCGCCACCATCACCGTCGGCAGAGTGCCTGCGCTCGTCACGCAGGCCTGGCCGAACGAGCGGACCCGCGCCGGGTCGCGAACGACACCGAGATCGTCGAACAGGTAGGCGGAACCTGCGCTGGTCAGACCGTTCGGGTCTGCGAACGGGGCGCCCACCAACAGCTCGGCGTAGCCGTCGAGGTCGATGTCTCCAGCGCTGGCCACCGACCATCCGAAGACGTCACCGACGCCCTCGCCGCCGAACACGTGCATCACGCTGCCGTCGAAGCCGGAGTAGACCTGGGCCGTTCCGGACACCGGCACCTGGCCGTTGCCGAGCACGGTGCCGACGATCAGGTCCGCATGCCCGTCTCCGTCGACGTCGCCCGCGCCAGCAACCGAGAGCCCCATCAGGCTGTTGGCGAGCTGGCCGCCGAACGTGTGGAGGACCACGCCGCTCGCGCCTGAGTAGACGCGCGCCACGCCCGTGTTCTGCCCCGCGGCCGTGTCGCCGAAGATGGCGCCGACGATGTGATCCGGGACGAAGTCGCCGTCGACGTCACCCGCGCAGGCGACGCTCGCCCCCTGCAGGTCGCCGAGGGCCGGCGCGTCGTAGCGACGGATGACCTGGTAGCCACCCGGAGCGGTCGGGTCGTAGGAGAGCACGAGAGCGGTCCCGGCGAGGAACCCACCTCCACTGTCGCCGACCACGCCGACCAGGACTTCGTCCCAGCCATCGCCATCGGCGTCACCAGCACCCGACACGCTGAAACCGGCGAACTGGCTCAGCGCTGTGCCTTCGTAGTGGAACAGCACGCTGCCATCGCGGCCCGAGAAGACCGTCGCCGAGCCGGCGTCGCCGAACGCAGCCGAGTCGTCGGTGAATGCCCCGACGATGATGTCCGCGTAGCCGTCACCGTTGACGTCGCCTGCACCTGCGACAGCGCGGCCGAAACGATCTTCGATGCCTCCGCTGAGACTCGTGTCGTTGTCGAAGCGGTAGAGGCGCTGACCGGTGCGGCCCGAGAACACGTAGGCGGCTCCCGCATCGAGGTAGCCCGACCCCGGCTCGAAGCCGTAGGCACCGACGACGATGTCTGCGTGCCCATCGCCGTCGACGTCGCCGGCGCCTGCGCACGAGTAGCCGAAGAAGTCACCGATGACTTCTCCGTCGAAGACGTGGAGGAGGGTCGTGCGACCGAGCGAGAACTCGCGGCCGTCGTAGACGAAGACGCGGCCGGCGTCGCGATCGACCGAGTCGACGTGGTCGGCCCCGATCACGATGTCTGCGTAGCCGTCAGCGTTGACGTCACCGGCCGAGGCGACGCTCCGTCCGACGTTCTCGTCGAGGGCGATGCCGTCGATCCGTTGGATGAGCCCCTGTGCGAAGGCGGGCGCAGCCACCATCGGCGTGAGGAGCATCAGGGAGAGTGCAAAGCGAGGTCTCATGCGGGTGTCTTCCGTTGCGGAAGGGCAAGTCGTGCTCTGGGGATCTGGCTGGCTTCCTGTCCTCCAAGTCTAGGAACTCAGGCGGAGAACAGTGCGCATCTGCGGGCTGCCGATGCGCGTGGACACGAGGTCCGGGGCTCGACCTCCATGCGACCGACCCTTGGAGAATGGAGCGGTCGTCCCGATCCGAGAACGTAGCTCGATCCGTGGACTTGGCGAGCCCCCGTCGCAGCCCGCACAGACGCTCCAAGGCGCGTTGGGGGCGACCGTTGACCGGGTCCCAGAGACGGACGCCGCCGCATCGAACGGAACCCGGCCGGTCGGTCCGTGTGCACCGTTTCGTGCGCTATCCGATCCGGCTGGGTCCGATGCCAACGCGGCTTGCAGGGATGCGGCGCGGAGTATGGCGCGCCCGGGCGATCGCCCGCGGCCGGCCCTGCGAGCCAGGAGTCGTTCGCCCGGTCCGGAGGAGGTGCGGGGCCCCATCCGCACGCAAGCCACCGCCGGTCTTTTTCAATCTCTGCCGGCAGATCGCGCTCGCCGATCACGCCACAGCTCGGTGACCCACGCCGGTGCACCGGCTGCGTCCGCATCCTCAGCCATGCGACGGGCTCGATCGAGCAACAGCGCGCGAAGCTCCTCTTCCTCGGCCATCTCCGCGGCGAGAACGAACGCACCGACCGCGATCCCCTGCGCACCCCGGTCGCCGGTCGGGCTCGCGGCCCGGACGTTCGGGTCGACCGCCGATACGAAGCCGGCGAGTCCCTCCTCCGCCGACCAGCAGGGTCCGGCCATCCGCCTCGCCACCCGGGTCGCAAGCGTGCGGGTCAGGTCATCTCCCGTCGCGAGCCACAGCGCATGCAGCCCGTGCACGAGAAGCCCCATCTGCCAGGGGGCATCGAACGGGTGCCTGGGTCCGAGAGCCCGCACATCCGGCGGCTGTGCGATCGCATGCGCGCGGCGGGGGTCTTCGTCACCGATGACTGGCTCGAGGACATCGGCAACGTGTGC
>JBEAPQ010000219.1:0-5072 GCA_041164325.1 Planctomycetota bacterium
TCTACGGCACCGAACCCTTCCAGACCGAAGATCAGTTCGCCGCTCACCTGGCGTCCGGCCGCATCCTCGATCGCGACCTGGACGCGGTGGTGTCGGCCGACTGGTCTGCCGCCGTTCCAGGGCGTGAGATCGTGCCGGGGCTCGATGAGCTTGCGTTCCGGCGTGGCAGGCTGAGGTTCCTGTTTCCGATCCTGTCTGGCCCCAGGCTCGCGTGGGAGAAGACCGAGACTCTGCTGCTCGAGCAGTTCGATCGGCGGTTGCCCAGCTTGCGGGTGGCGAGCCTGGCCGCACATGCGGATCGGGAGTTCGCACACCTGCCGGGCAGGAGCGCGCGGGTCGCAGCCTTCTTGTCGTTTCTCTGGGAATGCTTCGAGCGGGCCGCCGCCAGGAGGCCGGTCCGCGTGCCGGATCGCGCGGTGCGCCGCCGGGACCAACTCATCCGTGCTGGCGGCCGTGACGTGGATCGCATGGTGCACCCGGTGCTCATCCACTGGGTCTCCGCCTTCGTCGACCAGGGTATCGCGCTCTGGCCCTTGCCCGATCGCGACGCAGGGCTGCTGCGTGCCGTCCGCCGTGCCCTCTCGAAGCGAGCGTTCGGCACGGCGCGCTGGCTCACGGACGCTCGAGCCGAACTCGCGGCGCAGGATGCATCGGACTGGGATGCGATCCGCACCATCGAATGGGCGCTCGACGCGCTCGGCGTGCCGGACCATCAGCGATCCGGAGTGCTCCAGGCGACGACCCTGTCGCTGCGCGGTTTCGCAGGAATGGTCCACCAGCTCGAACTCCGGCCCGATCGAGCGCCGGTCCGCGCGGTTCCGGCCCGCCTCGTCGAACACGTGGCGCTCCACCTCCTGCTCGAGGCCCTCGCCTCGCGCCACGAGTTGGCGAGGTTCTGCGGCCGCAGCGATGCAGGCTGGGCCGACCTGCCCGCTGCCGCGAGTGTTCCACAGGCGGATGATGGGCTGGTCTACGAGTGCTTCCTCCTGGCGCAGGAGCTCGACGTGGCCCCCGATACATGGGCAGATGCGCGGCACGTCGCGGCCTTCGTGGACGCCGTGGCAGGCTTCGACGCAATCATCCGGCGCCGCTTCCTGCATCGGGCCTATGAGCGGCGGTTCCGGGTGCAGGTCCTCGATGCGCTCGCAGCCCAGCCGCAGGCCGAACCGGAGGTGGGCGGAGACGGCTTCCAGGCCCTGTTCTGCATCGACGAGCGAGAGTGTTCGACGCGACGACTGCTCGAGGAGTCGCGGCCGTCGGTCGAGACATTCGGGGTCGCGGGGTTCTTCGGTGTGGCCATGTCCTGGCAGGCGATCGGAGCCGCGAGGTCTCGCCCTCTCTGTCCCGTGCAGATCGTTCCGCGGCACTTCGTGACCGAGCGCGCTCTCTGCGAGGACGAGAGGAATGCGTGGCTGCGCGCCCGGCGGCGGATCGGGAAGACCGCGCACACGTGGCGAGCGGGTCATCGCTCGGCGGCGCGCGGTGGCGTCTTGTCGACCCTGTTCGGGCTCGCGGGCGTCGTGCCGATGGTTGGACGATGCCTCTTCCCGCGGGTGTCGGAGCGCATCGCGCACCACGTCGAGCCCGCTCCACCCCCGACGCGACTCGTGTTCGAGCGGGTGGACGACGCGCGCACCGAGGCTGGTCTACACCAGGGCTTCACGGTCCAGGAGATGACCGACATCGTCGAAGGTGTCCTTCGATCGATCGGGCTCACGTCGCGCTTCCGCGATGTCGTCCTCGTCGTCGGTCACGGCTCGGCGAGCCTCAACAATCCACACGAGTCGGCCCACGACTGTGGTGCGACGGGCGGTGGGCGCGGTGGTCCGAACGCGCGGGTCTTCGCGGCGATGGCGAACCATCCGGGAGTGCGCACCGCGCTCGCGGCCCGCGGGATCCCCGTTCCCGACGCGACGTGGTTCGTGGGCTGCTACCACAACACGTGTGACGATGCCTTCGTCTGCTACGACGAGGACCTGATCCCCGCGGAGCGGGTTGCGCGCGTCGAGGAGGCGAAGGTAGCGATGCGCGACGCGTGCGCGCAGGACGCGCAGGAGCGCTGCCGGCGCTTCGAGTCGGCCCCAGAGCGAGGCGGTGCCAGGCGCGCGCTCGCACACGTCGAAGGTCGGGCGGTGGACCTGGCCCAGCCCCGTCCCGAATACGGGCACGCGACCAACGCGGCGGCCATCGTCGGGCGGAGGGCGTGGACTCGAGGGCTCTTCCTCGACAGACGCGCGTTCCTGGTGAGCTACGACCCGACGCAGGATGCGGAAGGACACGTCCTCGAACGGATCCTCGGGGCCGTCGTGCCGGTCGGGGCAGGGATCAACCTGGAGTACTACTTCAGCTTCGTGGATCCGACGGGCTACGGCTGTGGGACGAAGCTCCCGCACAACATCACGGGGCTCGTCGGGGTCATGGATGGGCACCAGTCGGACCTCCGGACGGGCTTGCCGTGGCAGATGGTCGAGATCCACGAGCCGGTGCGGCTGCTCACGGTGGTGGAGGCCCGGCCCGAGGTGCTCGAGGGCATCCTCGCGAGGAATCCCGACATGGATCGGTTCGTCCGGAACGGTTGGGTCCAGCTCGTCGCGGCGTGCCCGACTTCGCACCGCATGTGGGAGTTCGGGCCCGATGGGTTCCATGCCTACGAGCCCGAGTGCCGGACGATCCCGGAAGTCCGCGGTTCGGTGCCGTTCTTCGCCGGGGAGCGGCGTCACCTGGGCTGTGTCCGGATCGCGGCGGGCGCGCGGCCCGCGGCCGCGTCGGCAGGAGGTGTGCGATGAACGATCCCGGCTGGTTGCTGTCTCTCGTCGTCGGGCTCCCGTTCGCGGCGGTCGCCGGAATCGGCGTCGCGGCATGGCTCGGGCTGCCGACGGGAGAACGGTGGATCGGTGCCCTCGTCGGCTCGGCGTTCTCGGGCGCCGCGTGCGCGGTCGTCGGCTGCGTCGTCGTGCTGCTCGTTCGCGGTGGCAACGAGTTGCGGATCGATGCGGGTCCTTGGCTGCTGGCCGAGAGCCATGCGGTCCACATCGAGCTTCTCGGTGATCGGTTGTCCCTTCCCGTCGCGCTCTTCGTGGCCGTCCTGGTCGGCTTGATCGGTGCGTTCTCGCGGAGGTACCTGCACCGTGAGCCCGGCTTCGTCCGGTTCTACCTGCTGCTGAGTCTGTTCGGTGCGGGCGCGGAACTCGTGGTGATCGCCGGCAATCTGGACCTGCTGTTCTTCGGCTGGGAACTGGTCGGCATCACGTCCGCACTCCTGATCGCGTTCTTCGACGAGCGGCGTGTGCCCGCGCAGCACGGACTCTGGGCGTTCTCCGTCTACCGCATCTGCGATGTGGGGCTTCTCACGGCGGTGCTGCTCCTGCATCACACTGTCGGATCGGTCGACATCGCCAGCCGTGCGGGGCAGCCATTCGGCGGGCTCGCGGTTCCGGCATCCCTCGGGGCGGCGGTCGCAGCAGGACTCCTGTTGCTCTGGGCGAGCATGGGGAAGTCGGCGCAGGTTCCGCTCGGAGGATGGCTTCCACGGGCCATGGAAGGTCCGACGCCGTCGAGCGCGATCTTCTACGGCGCGATCAGCATCCACCTCGGGCCGTACCTGCTGTTGCGTGCGGCCCCGCTCTTCGATGCGGTGCCTTCGGTCGGCTGGTCCGTCGCAGTGGTCGGACTCGCGACGGCGGCCCACGGCTCGTTCGTGGGCCGCGTCCAGACGGACATCAAGAGCGTCTTGGCCTACGCGTCGATGACCCAGGTCGGGCTGATCGTCGCCGAGATCGGTCTCGGACTCCGCTGGCTTCCCCTCGTCCACATGCTCGGGCACGCCACGGTGCGCAGCCTCGAGATCCTGAGGTCGCCGAGCCTCCTGCATGACGATCAGCATCTGGAGGATGCGATCGGAAGGCAGCTTCCACGGGTTCCGTGGCACCTGGAGCGGGTCTTCCCGGCCTCGCTCCGTCCCTGGTTCTACCGGCATGCACTGGAGCGCGGTGCGTTCGACAACGTGTTGCGTGAGCAGGTCGTGGGTCGGCTATTGGGTGCTGTCCGAAGGCTTGCGGTCCGCCCGCTCGAGGGGGCGAAGAGATGATCGAGACTCCTTGGTTCGTGCTCGTCGGCCTTTGCGTCGCAGCGGTCCATGTCGGCGCGGCTGCGTCGGTCCGCGATGCCCGCGTGCGAGGGCTCGGCTGGTTTTTCGGGATCGTCCTGGCCGTCGTGGGCGCCGAGCAGATCGGGCAAGGCATGCCGACCGGACTGCGTGCGCTGGTGTGGGCCGACCTCCTGATCGGCTGGCTCGTGCTCGGATTCGCTGCGGCTGCGACGCACACCCCGCGTGTGCTGGCGGTCGCGGTGGCCCTCATCGCGACTTCCCTGGCGGGCGCTCTCTTGGGAGCGTTCGGGATTGCGTTCTCGTTCGCGGTTGCGGCATGGATCGTGGTGCCTGTCCTCGAAGGATTCGCGCGGCGGCGGTTCGTGCGCGTCCAATTGCTGGTCGTGTCTGCATCCGTGCTGGGTGGCTTGGCGCACTTCCTGGGGTACCAGCAGCTGGCCGCGACGGCGCTGCTCTGTGCGGGGGTTCTCCGCGCAGGCGTCGTTCCCTGCCACGGGTGGCTGACGAGCCTCGTCGATCGGGCACCGTGTGCGATCAGCATTGCGTTCCTGGCGCCGACGTTGCCGCTGTGGCCGCACGTGCTTGGCTCGATCCAGGTCGATCCGGTCGGAGTCATGGCCATTGCCGCCGTGCTCGCGGTCGTGGCGGGTGTGGTCGGAGGCCTTGGTTCCCTGGTCCAGCGCGACGCAAGGCCTGCTCTCGCTTGGCTCTGGTCGGGGCAGTCGGCCCTCGCGCTCTACGCGGTCCTGGCAGGTGGAAGTCCGGGCCGCGATGCGGGAGTCCTTCTCGCGGCTGTGTTGTCCGTGTCGATGGCCGGGTCATGGGCGGTTCTCGGCGGCATCGAGGCCCGGCGCGGGCGGCTGGATCTGGAATCGGGAGGAGTGAGCGGGTCCCCACGGGCGGCGGCGACGTTCCTGCTGATGGGCATGGCTGGAGCCGGAATGCCGGCGACTCCGGGATTCGT
>JBEAPQ010000220.1:0-3204 GCA_041164325.1 Planctomycetota bacterium
CCCGTGGACGATCGCCAAGTACGCGATCACGCTCGACGGGAAGACCGCGGCGCCGACCGGCGAGTCACGCTGGATCTCGGGGATGGAATCCCGGCGGCGCGTCCACGAGCTGAGAACCCGCGTCGACGCGGTCGCGGTCGGTTTCCGCACCGTGCGCACCGATGATCCGGAGCTGACCGTGCGCCATGCGAACGGTCCACAGCCGCTCCGGATCGCGGTCGATCCCTGGGCGGAAATCGACCCGGCTTGCAAGCTGGTCCAGACCGCGAGCGAGCACCCGACGCTGATCCTGGTCCACGAGGAGGCGGACCCGGTGCGGGTCGGGATGCTGAAGGACCACGGCGTCGAGATCCAGGCCTGCAAGCCCGCCGGGCGCGGTCGCCGGCTGCACCTCCTCGACGCGTGGCGGGAGCTGCGGCGTCGCGACGTCCGGCGCATCCTCGTCGAGGGTGGGGGCGGACTGATGGCGCAGCTGCTCGGTTGGGACTGCGTGGACCAGGTCCTCGCTTTCGTTGCGCCGAAAATGATCGGCGGCGCGCTCGCCCCGACTCCGGTCGGTGGAGATGGTCGTCCGTTCATGGGCGAGGCCTGGCGCTTCGAGGAGATGCACTGGGCCCCGTCGGGCGAAGACCTGGCGATCACGGCGTTCCGCGCCTCGGACGCCTGAGCCCGGCTGAGGAATCCGGGTCTCCGCCGGGCCGGTCGGTCGTGGACGGCGCTGTGGAGATCTGTTGAGGACCGGCTGCAAATCCAATCCCGGTCGAGTTTTGCGTTCTCCACCGACTCGAACGGTCCCGTGGAGAACACCGAGCGGAGTCTCGGCGGCCGCTGACCGGCAGTCAGAACACGGACACGGTCGCGGCCGGCCCCGGAAACACCTGCGGATCGCCCTCGGCCTCGCCGGTCGGGTCGCTCGCCACGATGGACTCGACCCAGACGGGAATGCTGCCCGGGGGACCCGGCAGGAGGTCGAACGGAATCGACGCGAGGGAGCCGGACTCGATCGGTTCTGTGGTGGACGGTGACGTCGCGTCTCCCAGGATGATCCGGAGGCGTCCGGGCTCGATGACTCCCGCGCGCACCGTCGGCAGCGCCGCGATCCGGGTGACGTCCGGCCGGAAGCGGATCCGGGAGGGGTCGGAGACAACGTCCAGCTGGAGCAGGATCGGGGCGGCTTCGAGGGCCTGGAAGTCCAGCTGCAGCGCGGACTCCGCGGCGCCGGCCTCGATCTCGAGGTCGACGACCTGCACGGTCGAGCGGAGTTTGGGCCCATCTCCGACGGGGCCTGCAGAACGGCCCCGCGCTCCGAGCAGACCCGCAGCATCGTCGGTGTGCGGCTCCCCGCGCACGTCGGCCCCGCCACAGGAGGCGAGCCAGACGACGAGCAGCATGGGGAGAGTGGAGCGCATTTCCCGGAACCGGGCCTGAGACGCGCGGTCGCGTCCCCTTGGTTCCCTCGATCCTGTAGCGAGATGCGGCCGGGCCACCGGCTCGGCTCAGCGGATCTCGATCAGCGCGGGCGATCGGGGCGCGTCGATCGGAGCGGTCTTGCCCGCGGCATCGGCGGCGAGGACGGCTTCGGCGAAGACCTCGACCACGGCCGGTTGGCCCGGGGCCAACACCTCGAAGGGGATGCGGGCGACCGTGCCGGTCGTCAGGGTCTGGGGGCTCCGAGCTGTCCGCGTGTCGCCGAGCAGAAGACGGTAGCGTCCGGGGCCGACCGTGCCGCTGCGGGCCTCGCCCTGGAGTGGGACGGGGTCCGACGTCAGCCGGATGCGTTCGGGATCGGTGCGGAGGTCCAGCTGGACGAGGACAGGACCGTCGCCCTCACTGGCCATCCCGATCTCGAGTTCGCCGCGCGTCTGCCCGGCCGCGAGCTGCGTGCCGCTGACCAGGAGCTTCGGCGGGTTCGTGAGGGGGGTGCCGCCCCCGCCCCCGCCGCCGCAGCCGAGCAGCACGGCGAGTGTGGTCAGTTTCAGCACCGGAACGGACGCCCTCATCGACGGAAGCATACGCGGGGTTCCCGCGGGAGGTCCTGCGGAGAATCGGACCGGGACGGTCGGCCTTGTGTCCGCGGTGGGCGCGGCTTCCCATGACGCCATGCGAACCTTCGCCCGCGGGGCCGCGTTCGGCCTCACTCTCACCGCGGCCCTCGTCGTTGCCCAGGATCGTCCGATGAACCGCCTCGCTGACGCGGCTTCGCCCTACCTCCGGCAGCATCGGCACAATCCGGTCGACTGGTTCCCATGGGGGCCGGAAGCGCTCGCGCGGGCCAAGGCGGAGGACAAGCCGATCTTCCTGTCGATCGGATACGCGGCCTGCCACTGGTGCCACGTGATGGAGAGGGAGAGCTTCGAGGATCCTGCGATCGCGAAGGTCCTGAACGAGCGCTTCATCAACATCAAGGTCGACCGCGAGGAGCGGCCGGATCTGGACGAGATCTACATGACCGCCCTCCAGGGAATGACGGGTGGCGGTGGTTGGCCGATGTCGATGTTCCTGACTCCGGACCTGCGCCCGTTCTTCGGCGGGACCTACTTCCCGATCGACGATGCGCGCGGCCAGCCGGGCTTCCGGCGGGTGCTCGACCACGTGCACGGGCTCTGGACGACGAAGCGTGACGTGGTCCTCGATCACTCGGAGAAGGTCGCTCGGTTCCTGCGGGACAGCCTCGCGCCGGCAGGGGACCCGGAGGACCCGGTGCACGGCGACCTGGAACGCACGGTCCGCGCCAGTGCCGAACACTTCGATGGCGAGCATGGAGGATTCGCGTCGGGGCCGCGCTTCGCGCCGAAGTTCCCGCACGCGGCCGAACTCCGGAACCTCCTCCAGGAGCACGCGCGCGTCGGTGGGGACGAGGCGCTGCAGATGGCGACCCAGACGCTGATCGCGATGGCGCACGGGGGCATCTACGACCAGTTGGGGGGTGGGTTCCACCGCTACAGCACGGACCGGGAATGGCTCGTCCCGCACTTCGAGAAGATGCTGTACGACAACGCGCTCCTGGCGCAGGCGTACGCCGAGGCATGGCTCGTCACCGGGGAGTCGCTGTTCGAACGGATCGTCTCCGAGACGCTCGACGCGATGTGCCGTGACCTGCGCGATCCGTCCGGCGGTTTCTGGTCGACGATCGACGCGGACAGCGAGGGGGCCGAGGGGCGCTACTACGTCTGGACGCGCGAGCAGGTCGAGGATGCGCTCGGC
>JBEAPQ010000221.1:0-10519 GCA_041164325.1 Planctomycetota bacterium
CCCCGCCCGATCGCGTTGCTGAGCGGCTGGGACATCCGCGTGTAGGTCAGCGACGGTCCGTCGTGGCGGAACAGCGCATCGCGGACGAACAGCCCGTTCGGCAGGCTCGGGTCGGACGTGATGAACCCATTGGACACGTAGAGGTCGAGCCAGCCGTCGTTGTCGAAGTCGTGGAGGCCCGTGCCCCAGCTCGTGGCCAGGACCGGGGCCCCGGCATCGATGTCGTAGGTCAGGTCGGTGCCGGTCGGTCCCGTGACATCGGTGAAGGTCGCGCCGTCGTTCCGCAGGAACACGTTGCGCCCCATGTTCGTGAAGTAGCTGTCGAGGTCCCCGTCCCGGTCGTAGTCGCCGATCGCGATCCCCATGCAGTAGATCGCGACGTCGAAGCCGGTCGCGGCGGAGACGTTCGAGAACGACCACGCGCCGCCCGTGGCAGGCCCATCGTTGCGGTAGAGCTGGTTGGGCTCGACCGTCGACCCGAAGTCGTTGCCGACCAGGATGTCGACGTCCCCGTCGCCGTCCTGGTCCGACCAGGCGGCCGCGAGCGCGGTGCCGGCCCCCGCCACCACGGGCGACGTTGCGTTGCCGAAGGCGCCGTTGCCGAGCCCCTTCAGCAGCACGTTCGGCACCGGCGTGTGGTTCGGGAACGACGACGCCGGCGAGATGTAGTTGGCGATGTAGAGGTCGAGGTGGCCGTCGCCGTCGTAGTCGCCGAACGCCGCGGCGGCCGTCCAGTCGTAGCGATTGCCGGCGATCAGCGGCGTCGTGATCTCGGTGAACGCACCGCCACCGTCGTTGCGGAACAGCTGGTTGAAGCCGAAGCGCCCGAGGAACACGTCCGGGTCCCCGTCGTTGTCGATGTCGCCGACCGTCGCGCACATCGTCTCCATCGCCACCGAACCGCGGAGCGGGGAGGGGTTCACCCGCACGAAACGCGTGCCCTGCTGCGTGCTGCGGTAGAGGCCCGGCTCCGCGTCGCCGCCGACGAGCAGGATGTCCTCCCAGCCGTCGCCATCGAAGTCGAGGAACGCGGCGCCAGCACCCATCGTCGTGTTGTTCTCGACCTGGACCCAGTCGATGCCCGCGGCCTGCGTGACGTCGGTCAGCGACAGCTGCGGACCCTGGGCCGAGCTCCCGGCAGCGAGTGCCGCCGATGCGGCCACCGCACGTCCCAACCAGCTCACGACGAGGACCATGCCAGCCTCAGCTCACAGCGAGACCATCGAGGTCTCGGGACCGACCTGGGTGAGGAAGCCGGTGCGCGTCGTCCCGTCCGACAGCCAGACCGTCACCTTCATGCCGGCCATCGACGCCCCGTCACCCGGGCCACCGTCCGTGTCGGCGTCGAACTCGAACATCAGGCCCGGCGTGAAGCTCGTGAAGCGGAAGTCCAGCGTCCGCACCGAGCCCGCTGCGCCGAAGAAGTTCGACATCGTGAAGCCCGTCCGGGAGTTGGCCCCGCAGGGCGAGGCGTTCGAGTTGGCGTAGTCGAGGCCCACCGCCAGGTCCGAGCCGTTGCGGTAGGTGCCGTTGCAGAGTGCCGTCCTGCTGTTGCCCCCGTCGAACCGATCCCGCATCCCGATCTCGTTCGTATCGAAGTAGATCCCGTTGGGCTGGGCAGCTCGGACCCAGTCGAACTGGACGCGCGTGATGTCGATCTGCGTCGCGTTGATGACCTGCCAGAAGCCGATCGACTCGTCGTCGTTCTGGTTGTCCAGACCGTGTGCACGCACCACGACGGGCCTGGTGTTGCCGATCGTCATCGAACCGCGGTTCGAGGTCGCCAAACCCAGACTGTTGATGCCTGGCGCCAGCACGACGGCCTGCATCTCGAGAGTAAAGCCGAGCAGCGACGGCAGGGAGGGCAGCGGAATCGTCAGCGAACCGCTCGGCGACGTCAGATTGAGCGGGAACGCAGGGTTGTCGGGAGAGACGAGCAGGGAACAGCCGTCCGCGCCGAAGACGTCGAGCGCAAGGTTCTGCGGCTGCGCGCCGTTGAGGAGCGCGCCGAACGTGACGTTGGAAGGCACGTTCGAGATGTCGAGCTGGAACGGCGACCCGACGACCGGAACCTGGCCCGGCTGCGCGGAGATCGTCAGCGGGCCGCTCGACGGCCCCATGTTGTAGACCGTCGCCGAGCTGAGGTCGTAGCTGCCGTCGTCGTCGACGCCTCCGCCCGCCGACCAGCCGACCAGGGCCGAGCGCAGCAGGTTGGCGGTCTGCTGGTAGACGAGGGAGACCTGGCCGAACGGGTAGAACTGGATCTGGAACGTGTTGATCGAACTCGACTGCTCTTCGGGCACGTTCTCCCACGTCACGTAGGTCACGTTCGGGGTCTGGTTGATCCACACCGTGCCGCCGAGGGCCGGGTTGAGGTCGGTGCCGAACGCGGCCCAGCTCGGCGTCTCCTGCCGGAAGATCCGGACGATGCGGCTCGCTGCGTCGCAGCAGCGGGAGCCCGCGATCGAACCCGGCTCGAGGTAGACGTAGCCGTTCGCCGAGATGTCGATCGCCGTCGTCGTTCCGAGGCCACCTGGGTGCGGGAACGAGAAGCCGAGCGGCCAGGGCCCCGTCACCGAGTCATCCGTGGCGCCGACGTTGGTGCCCCCCGCGATCGGCAGGAAGGTCGCCAGTCCGCGCGTCACGATGAAGCCGTCCGCTCCGTTCGGAACCCAGTCGAGCGACGGCCCACCGCTGAGATCGAACGCCCCGGGAGCGAACTGCTCGTAGAGCAGACTCGCGTTCGGGCACCCCTCGCCAGAGGTCAGGAAGTAGCCCGGGGTCTGCGCCGAGGCTGTCGCGGCGAGAGCGAACACGGAGAGGAAGGTGCGCACCTGCATGCACGGAAGTCTATCTGCAACGAGTGAGCCCACACCGGGGGTAGCTGCCCGCGCGATCTCGATCGTTGCGCCGAACCGCACCGACGACGTCCTTCGTTCCCGGACCCCGAGCTCCGTATGCTCCGCCTCCATGCGCTTCACGCCCGCGTTCCTTCTTCTCGCAACCCTGCTGCCCGCACAGGACGCCGAGCGACGCCCGCCGAACATCGTCTTCCTGTTCACCGACGATCACGCCCCCCACGCGATCTCGGCGTACGGCTCGAAGGTCAACGTCACGCCGAACATCGACCGCCTCGCCAACGAGGGGATGCTGTTCCGCAACTCGTTCTGCGGGAACTCCATCTGCGGGCCATCCCGGGCGACGATCCTGACCGGACTGCACAGCCATGCGAACGGCTTCCGGCAGAACGGTGACAAGTTCGACGGTGACCAAACCACGTTCACGAAGCTCCTGCAGGCCGCCGGCTACACGACCGCAATGCTCGGCAAGTGGCACCTGACGAGCGACCCGACGGGCTTCGACTACTGGGAGGTCCTGCCGGGGCAGGGGGTCTACTACAACCCGGACCTGATCGGCCCGAACGGCAAGCGCCGCGTCGAGGGCTACTGCACCGACGTGGTCACGGACCTCGCGCTGGACTGGCTCGAGTCGACGAAGGAGTCGGGGAAGCCGTTCCTCTTGATGTGCCAGCACAAGGCGCCGCACCGCCCGTGGCACCCCGGACCGCTGGAGCTCGGCATGTTCGAGGACGCGACGATTCCGGAGCCGGCGACGCTGTTCGACGACCACTCGTCGCGTGGTCCGGCGGCCGCCAAGCACACGATGGGCGTCGCCGATCACCTGCTGATGGCCTACGACCTGCAGTGCCCGGTCGATGAGAAGGAGCGGCTCTACGGCTACTGGGCGAACACCCGGAAGCGCATGAACGACGCGCAGCGGGAGGCGTGGGACGCAGCGTTCGCCGAGGAGAACGAGGAGTTCCTCGCGTCGCAGCCGACCGGCGAGGCTCTCGTCCGCTGGAAGTACCAGCGCTACATGAAGAACTACCTGCGCTGCGTGGCCGGCGTCGACCGCAACATCGGCCGCGTCCTCGACTGGCTGGACGCGAACGGCCTCCGCGAGAACACGATCGTCGTCTACTCGTCCGATCAGGGCTTCTACCTCGGCGACCACGGCTGGTACGACAAGCGGTGGATGTACGAGGAGTCGTTCCAGATGCCGCTGATCGTCCGCTGGCCGGGCCACGCGCGGCCTGGATCGACCAACACCTCGCTCGTCCAGAACATCGACTACGGTCCGACGTTCCTGTCCGCCGCCTGAGTCGACGTCCCTGCGACGATGCACGGGCGGAGCCTCGTGCCCCTGCTCGAGGGCAGCACCCCGCGCGACTGGCGGCAGAGCGTCTACTACCACTACTACGAGTCGAACAGCGAGCACACGGTGCCGGCACACGAGGGCGTGCGCACGAGCCGCTACAAGCTGATCCACTTCTACGAGGAGCAGAACCGCTACTGGGAGCTGTACGACCTCGAGAAGGATCCGGAGGAAATGCAGAACCTCGCGGACGCGCCGTCCGCGGCGCTGGTGCGCGCGGAGCTCGAGGCCGAACTCGCGCGCCTCAAGCGCCAGTACGGGGTTCCCGGTTCCTGACGGCGATCAGCGGACGGGTTCGAGCACCCAGACCGCGCCATCGACCGGCGTGCCCCGCCGCCGTGCGACGATGTTGTCGCCCGGCGTGCCGAAGCGATCGCTCCGCGCCCGCACCTCGACCTCGACCGCGGGGAGGAGCAGATCCACTCCGGTCCGTCCTGCCGCCAGAGGCAGGCCCGTGCCCCGCTCCCAGAGCTGCGTGATCGGCGACGGCATGGCCATCCGGCCCACGCCGCCCGGGTAGAGAGAGCCGAGGTCGACGTCGATGCGCCGCGCCCGGTCCCGGATCGACGCATCGACTTCGACGGAGACCCTCCGCACGTCCACGCGGAGAACGCCGAGGTCGAGCGGACCGTCGCCGGACTCGACCTCGACCCGATCGACGCGTTCGAGGACCACGCCCGTCGCGACGTCGACGACGCAGACCATGCTCGGCGCGCGCAGGACCACGACTTCGAAACTCCCGCCACGGCCGATCCAGGCGCGTGCCCCTTCGAACCACAGCGAGTGTCGCGGATCACCCGCGCCCTCGACGTCGAGCGGCTCGACGAAGATCGCGAGCCGATCGCGCGGCAGCGCCATCGCGCCCAGGTCCACGCGACCGCGCACGGAACGCACGCAGTCCGATGCGTCGAACTGCGCCGTTCCCTCGCTGTCGAGATCGTCGTCGAGGTTGCCGAGCACAGCGATGCGAGGCGCGCCGAGCCGCACCGGCGACGGGATCACGAGGCTCACCTGCGTCGCGCGGAACGGGGCGTCCGCGCAGCGGAATCCACCGTCCTCGTCGAGCTCCGCTTCCGCCCGCCAACCGCCGTCGTCCAGCAGCTCGACCGAGGCGTCCGGCGGCGCGTGCGCAACGATGCCGCGCGCCAACCGACCGCGGTCGACACGCAGCGCGAGCCGATCGACGCGTTCGCCGGCTCGCACCGCGATCGACGCCGTCGCAAGCCGCCCACCGCCGGCAGGGCGAGCCACGACGTAGCCGCGGCCCGCCGGAATCCCCTCGAGAAGGAACTCGCCGGCATCATCCGTGACCACCTCGATCGGGAGTTCCAGAGCGCGCGCCAGTGCGTCCGGCTCGACCCACAGGATGCCCACACCGGCGACCGGCTCCCCCGACACCGCGTCGAGCACCTGGCCCCGCACAGTGGCTTCACGTTCCATCGTGAAGGCGACCGGCTCCGAGCCACCGGCGACGCCGCGCAGCGTGGTCCGCGCGCGACCCGGGGCACGGATCAGGGCGAGGAAGGGAGTGCCTCGCGTTGCTGGAGGAAGGTGGACGACGCCCTGGTCCGCGGTGCGCCCCCGTTCCGCCGACCGGAACAGCAAGCCACGCGCAGGCTCTTCGCCGTACCAGGCCTGCACCGTGAACCTCTCGACCGGTGCGCGCAGCTCTGTCGCCACGAGGTCGGAGTCCTGCAGCCTCAGCACGACGTCGAGCGCAAGACCGGTCGCCGGGAGGGTCGCAGGCAAAGTCGCAACGCGCACGGCCCCCAAGACCATCTCCCCGACAGCGGACAGCCCGGGCCCTTCTGGGAGCTGCCCGAGGAGCACGCCGTGCGTGTCCGTGGTTCCGATGGACGCTCGCCGTCCGTCGGCGTCGACGACGTAGACCTGCACGCCGGGCACCCCCTCGCCGGACCGGTCGACGGCCCGCACCACACCGGGCCGCACGGCCGGGATCCGGATGTCGATGGGCACCCCCGCTTCGGCAGGCTCGAACACCGTCTCGCCCCCACCCATCTGCGCGATGACGAGACGGCCTGCCGACGGCAGCGCGCCGGCGACCGCGAATGACCCGTCAGCGCGGGTCGTCGTCCGCGCCACGTAGACCAGCGGTGGATCGTCGAGAGTCGGGAAGAACGGAAGGTCGGCGAGCGCATCGACGATCCGGACCGGAACGCTCGCGACGCGCCGGCCGCGCGTGTCCGTCACGGTGCCGGTGACCGTCGCGCCCCGCGGCAGCACGATGGTCCCGAGCCCGGTCCGACCGACAACCCGCACCTCGGCCGTCGCGCGGCCACGGGCCGCGATCCGGAGGCGTGCCGTCGCCAGGTCATCGACCTCGATCTGGAAGCCGCCGTCGGGAGCGACGCGCGCGAGCTGCCCCGTCCTCAGGTCCGCAACCGTCAGGTCCTGCGGCGCCGATGCAGTTTCCGCGCCCACGGCCCGCCCCTGGACCACGCCTCGCTGCGGGGATGCATGGACCGCACAGACGAGGCCAGTGAGAACGGACAGGCCGATCCGGGGCTTCACAGGATGTCCAGGACTCCCGTCACGCCGTTGGTCAGCGTCTGCACGACCGCTGCGTAGTTGCATCCGGCCGAGTAGGGCTCGCTCCACGGGAGCAGATCCTTGTCGCAGACTCCTCCGAGCGCCGCGGCGAGGAACGCGCGTGAGATCGTCGTCGTGTCGGGCGCGGCCATCATCCGCAGCAGCGGGTCGATCGCGCGTCGATCGCCCACGAAGCGGAACGCCACCGCAATGCCGCCGAGTCGCGCGAGGTTCGATTCACCGGACACCCAGAGGTCCAAGAGCTCCTGGCCCGCTTCGCCGCGCCCGAGCAGGGCCAGCGCGATCGCGCCCTGGACGACGACGATCGGCTGCAGCGTCGCCCGGTGGATGATCCGCCGGATCTCGGCGCGGGCTGCCTGCTCGGGAAGGAGCGCGAGCCCGACGCTGATGTAGCCCGCGACCATGTCGTGGAACTCGTACTTGTCGAGCATCGCGATCAGGTCGCGCGACGCGTCGGTGTAGCCGGTCAGGCCGAGCGCGATCGAGCAGGCCGCGCGGAACTCGTCGTTGGCCGTGTCGGCCAGCTCCTTCCGCAGCGCGTGACCGAGCGACTGGTCGACGACGCCGAGCGACTGCCGCGATTCCCAGCCGATCAGCCCGAGCGCCAGGGCCACCCACGGCTTCTCGGTGCCCTTCCGGGCGCGGCCGAGTTCACGCAGAAGGTCCTCCCGGTTGGTGGCCCCGCCGATCCGGCCCAGCGCGACGAGGCAGAAGAACCGCGCCTGCTGGTCCTTGCCCTTGCGGTAGTAGTTCCAGAGCGCGGCGCTCGCCTCGGCCGCGAGTTCGTCGGTCTCGGCCGGCATCGACATCTCGCCGAGCGCGAGCACGATCCCCTGGTGGACCGCGTCGGAGCGGTCGCGACGACCGAGCTCGTCGATGTAGTCGCGCAGGTAGCGCCGGTGGTCGTCGGTGTTGCCGCGGCCGAGGAGCTTGGCGACGGCAGACGGCACGTGGGCCTGGATGACCTCGTCACCGCGACCGAGCTTCTTCTGCCAGACGCCGTCGAGGGCGTGCAGCGCCTGCCACCCGAGCCGCTTGTGCGCGGCCTCGGCCCAGTCCGGATCGAGGACGCCGAGCGCCTTGACCGCGGCGACCGCGAGATCCCGCTCGACCGAGCCGAGCCGCTCGAAGGCGACGTCGGCCACGTCGAGGACCATGGCCTTCCGCGCCGGGTCTGCGGATCGGCGCGCGAACAGACCGAGTCCGTACACCGCGAACGCCCGCGTGCGCATGTCGACGGAGCCCGAGCCGACCAGCCGACGACCTTCCGGCACGTCGGTCGCGAGCGCGACGAGATCGGCCAGCACATCGTCGAGCCCCGAGATGCCGAGGCTGAGCGCGGCGGTCTCGCGCACTTCCTGGTTGCCGCTGCGCAGCCCGACCCGCAGCCGACCCGGCACGTCGATCTCGGGATGGAGGCGCCCGATCTTGGCCATCGCCACCATGCCCGCGGTCTGGACGTCCGGTTGGTCGTAGCGGCGCATCAGACGATCGATGGCAGGCAGCACCTCGCCGTCCATCTCGAGCGCGCTCGGCCGGTAGGGCTCGGCACCGAGTCCGGTCAGCGGCTGATCCGCTGGACCCGCCACGACCTTGGACCGCAGGTTCATGTAGCGATCCTTGTTGAACTCCCACCAGAACTGCCAGCCCTGGAGGTTCGCCGCCGTCAACGGACCACCGCCGGTGTTGGGTCCAGGCGGCGGCAGCAGGCCGCCCGGCGTCACCGGGCCGCCGGGCATCCGGTAGGTCGGCGTCGGCCCGCGGTACATCCCGCCGTGCGCGGCAAGCGGCGCTCCGACGAGGAACGCTGCCAACGCGCATGCCTTCGACAGCGCGGCGAGTTGCAGGAGTCGGTTCACGAGACGTCTCGGGTGCTCGAACAGCGGGGCCTCCCCATTGTGCCGCTCGAGCGAGCGGCGCGTGTGACTAGACCCGCGGATCGCTTCCGTCACGCCGTGCATGTCTGCATGCTCTCCTGCCGCATGAACAAGAACGCCCTGATCGCGATGGTCGCACTGATCGGCGTCGCCATCTGGCTCGTGGCCGGCGAAGACGGAGAGCCGGTGACGCTGCGCGAGGGGGCGACGGCGGCTGTGCTTCGCGTGGGCACGCTCCGGGGCGTGCTGGAGCGGGAGCCGGTCAGCGAAACGTACCGGGTGGTGTTCCCCGGGATCGCAGAGCCCCCCGTCCTGAGTCGGCAGGAAGCCGAACGCGTCTACGGGGCGGAAGTGCTGGAGACGCTGTTCGACGAGCCCGCGAACTGGCTGTTCCGGGTCTTCAACATCTCGAGCTGGGGCAGCATGGCGTGGATCGCCATCGGTCTGCTTGGACAGATCGCGTTCTTCCTGCGGATGTTCGTGCAGTGGATCGCGTCCGAGCGGAAGCGCGAGAGCGTCGTGCCCGAGGCGTTCTGGTGGCTGAGCCTGGGCGGCGGGATGGCGCTGTTCGCCTACTTCGTGTGGCGGAAGGACCTGATCGGAGCCCTGGGGCAGACGACGGGGGTCGTCGTCTACGCGCGGAATCTGCGCCTGATCCACAAGCGAAGGGTCGCGCAGCGGGGTTGAGTCCACCGGGGCCGGGTCGGGCTTCGAGGTGAGGTGGGGGCGGCCTATACTCCTCGCCCTCCAATTCCGCTGGAACCTGATCGAGTCACCGCACATGGGCTTCACGCACAAGGGCATCTCCCTCTCCAAGGTCGCCGTCATCGGGTCGGGGCAGATCGGCCCGGACATCGCGCTCTACTTCTCGAAGGTGCTGTCGCCGTTCGGCGTGCGGACGGTGGTCGTCGACGTGGCCGAGGCCGCGCTCGAGAAGGGGCGCGCCAAGCTCGAGAAGAAGATCGCCCGCGGCGTGGAGTCGGGCGCGTTCACCGCGGAGCAGCAGGCCGAGATGGTCGGCCACGTCGACTGGACGACCGACTACGGCGCGATCGCCGGCGCGGAACTGGTGGTCGAAGCGGCGACCGAGAACGAAGGCCTCAAACAGAAGATCTTCGCGCAGGTCGAGGACCTGGTGTCGGACGCTGCGATCCTCGCCAGCAACAGCTCGCACCTCGAGCCCGAGGTGATCTTCGCGAACGCGCGCAACAAGGCGCGGACCGCGGTCATCCACTACTTCTTCCCGGCCGAGCGGAACCCGATCGTCGAGGTCGTGCCGCAGGATGCGACGAGCGATTCGGTGGCGTCCTGGCTGATGTCGTTCTACGAGGCGATCGGCAAGGTGCCGATCCAGGTCAAGTCGCGCTACGGCTACGCGCTGGACCCGATCTTCGAGGGTCTGTTCCAGGCGTCGGCGCTGCTCGCCGAAGAGGGCGTCGCTTCGACCAAGCAGATCGACGCGATCGCGACCAAGGCGCTCGGCCTGACGGTGGGTTCGTTCACGGCGATGAACCTGACCGGCGGCAACCCGATCACCGCGGTGGGACTCGACAAGTACACGCACAAGATCAACGCGTGGTTCCGCACGCCGAAGAGCCTCGCGGACCGCGTCGCGACCGGCGAGCCGTGGGAAACGCCGAAGCGCGGCGAGCACGTCGAGATCCCGGATGACGTGAGGGACCTCGTCACGCGGCGGCTCCGCGGCGCCTACTTCGGACTCGTCAGCGAAGTCGTGGACGCCGGGCTCATCGACGTCTCGGACTTCGACATGGCGCTCGAGCTCGCGCTCGACATGAAGCCGGCGTTCCGCTTCATGAACGAGATCGGCACGGCCGAGGCGCTGCGCCTCGTCGAGG
>JBEAPQ010000222.1:0-8976 GCA_041164325.1 Planctomycetota bacterium
CGGGCCGCGCGGGCTGGATGACGCGGACCTACATGGACGACGGCGAGACGGGGCAGGACCTCCGCCCGCTGTTCGACCAGATCCTCGCCCACATCCCGGCGCCGAAGGACGAGACCGACGGGCCGCTGCAGTTCCGCGTCACGACACTCGACTGGTCCGACTACGTCGGCCGGATCGCCATCGGCCGCGTCCACCGCGGTCGCATCAAGGTCGGCGACCGCGTCTGCCGGATCACCGTCGACGGCAAGCGCACCGAGCACTCCGTGCGCGGCCTCTACACGTTCGAGGGCCTCGGCCGCCGCGAGACGCAGGAAGTCCAGGCAGGCGACATCTGCGCGATCTGGGGCATCGAGGAGCTGTTCATCGGCGAGTCGCTGACCGACCTCGAGGTCGTCGAGCCGCTCCCGGTCGTCGCGATCGACGAGCCGACGATGAGCATCCGCCTCCGCGTCAACGACTCCCCGTTCGCCGGCCGCGACGGCAAGTTCGTGACGAGCCGCCACCTTGCGGAACGCCTGGAGCGCGAGCTCCGCACCAACGTCGCGCTCCGCGTCCGCCCCGGCGAGACGGCCGACACGTTCATCGTGTCGGGCCGCGGCGTCATGCACCTCGGCTTCCTGCTCGAGACCATGCGCCGCGAGGGCTACGAGTTCTCGGTCGGCAAGCCGCGCGTCATCCTCCACGAGGTCGACGGCCAGAAGCTCGAGCCGATCGAGCACCTGACGGTCGACTGCCCCGAGACGGCGACCGGCAAGGTGATCGAGATCCTCGGCGAGCGCCGCGCCGAGATCCTCAAGATCGAGAAGAAGGGCACGTTCCAGCGCATCGAGTTCACGGTGCCGACGCGCGGTCTGATCGGCGTCCGCACGCGCATCCTCAACGCGTCGGCCGGTGAGGCGACGATGCACCACGTGTTCGAGCGCTACGAGCCGTTCCGCGGCCCGATCTCGGAGCGTGCGGCCGGCGTGCTGATCTCGATGGCGCCCGGCAAGGCGACCTTCTACAGCATCGACGGGCTCCGCGACCGCGGGACGTTCTTCGTGCTGCCGCAGACGGAGGTCTACGAGGGCATGATCGTCGGCGAGCACTGCAAGGAGAACGACCTCGTCGTCAACCTGAGCCGCGAGAAGAAGCTCAACAACATCCGCTCGTCGACGAAGGAGTCGTTCGTGAAGATCCCGCCGCCGCGCTTGTTCGGCGTCGAGGATGCGCTCGAGTACGTCGGCGAGGACGAGTTCGTCGAGGTGACGCCGAAGAACGTCCGCCTCCGGAAGGCGATGCTCAAGGAAACCGACCGCAAGCGGACCGAGCGCGCCGCCAAGGCGGGGTCCGCCTGACCCGCTCGGGCGGGCGGGTTCCCGCCGTCCGCCCCGCGACGCTAACGTGGGCCGCCGCAAGGCTGCCCTCGACCCTCCCGTGCCCACCGAACCCGAGCCCCGGCGCCCCGCGCTCCGTGAACTGGCGACACGCCTCGGGCATGAGTTCCGCGATCCCACGCTGCTCGAGAGGGCGCTCGTCCATTCGTCGATGGGCAACGCGGGAAAGGCGAGCTACGAACGGCTCGAGTTCCTGGGCGATGCGATCCTCGGCTTCATCGTCGCCGAGCACCTGTTCCGCCTGCAGCCGGAGATCCCCGAGGGCGAGCTGACCGATCGCCGCGCGCGGATCGTCAGCCGGGAGCCGCTCGCCGAAGTCGGACGCACGCTCAGGCTCCAGGACGCCGTGGAAGTCGGCCGCGGCATCCGCAGCGAGGAGCTGCAGAACGCCCGCTTGCTCGCCGACCTGGTCGAGGCCGTGCTCGGCGCGATCTACCTGGACGGCGGCATCCGCGCCGCGCGCCGCTTCGTCAAGGCGCACGTCCTGGACCGCATCCCGGAAACGACGATCACCGCCAGCAAGCCGCGGGATCCCAAGAGCCAGCTCCTGCACTACGCGCAGGCGCGCGGGCTCGGGCAGCCTTCCTACGCACTCCGCGAGGCCACCGGCCCTGACCACGCGAGGACGTTCACGGTCGCCGTGCATCTCGCGGGCGAAGACCTCGGAGAAGGCTCCGACCGCACGAAGCGCGCAGCCGAGATGGCGGCCGCCGAGGCGGCGCTCGAAGCCCTTCGCGCGCGGGGCGATGCCGAACCCGACGTCGAGTCGCGATGACGACGCCCGCCGCCTTCGCCGCGCTCGAGACGACGCGCCGCGTTCTCGACGCGGCGCGTCACCGCGGTCGCCATCTCGCGGTTGGCGGGCTCTGGGGTGCCAGCGGCGCGCTGCTGTGCGCGAGTCTGCGCGGCGGGCTGGGTCGCCCCCTGCTGCTCGTCACGGCGGACGACGAGGACAGCGACGCGCTCGCCGCAGACCTGCAGACGTTCGGCGTCACGCACCCGTTCGTGCTGCCGCGCCAGGACAAGGACGTCGACGGCGAGCTCGAGCCGGTCAGCCAGGGCGCGCGCGCGCGCTGCCTCGGCGAACTCGCGGCGCAGGACGCGGAAGCGAGCGGCCCCTTCGTGCTGATCGCGAGCCTGGAGGCCCTGCTCCAGGAAGCTCCTGACGTCGAGTCGCTCCGCGAGGGGCGCTTGACCCTGCGTACCGGCGGCCGCGTCGACCAGGAAGAGCTCGTCGCACGCTGCGCCGAGGCAGGACTCCGCAAGGTCCCGCTGGTCTTGGCGCCGGGAGAAGTCAGCCGCCGTGGCGACGTGCTGGACGTGTATCCCCTCGCTTCCGCCGACGCGTTCCGGCTCGAGTTCTTCGACGACGAGCTCGAGTCGATCCGCACGTTCGATCCAACGACGCAGCGCTCCCTCGCTGTGCGCGAGGAGGTCGTGCTGCATCTCGGGGGCAAGGCACGCGCGCACCGCAGCGCCAGCAGCACACACGTCCTCCCCCACGTCGTCCGCCCCGACCTCCTCGTCGGTTGGCACGAACCCCTGCGGATCGATGAGCGCCGCCAGGCGCTCATCACGCAGGGTGGACCGGAGGGGCGCACCGCGCTCGTCCAGCTCCAGGAGACGCTGTCCCCTCTCGGATGGATCGAGCTGTCGTCGCTGCCGAGCCACGACATCGACTTCAAGGTCCTGTCGGCCGGCAGCGCCGTCGGTTCGGGCGAGTCGGACCCGCTGGGACGACTCCGCGCCATCCGCGGCCTCAAGGGCGATCTCGTCGAAGTCATCTGCCGCACCGAGGCCGAGAAGCACCGACTCACCGAGATCTTCGAGCACCGCGGTGTCGACCTGACCCGCGAACGCCTCCGGCTCCGCGTCGGCTCGTTGAGCCGTGGCTTCCGGGTGCCGGACATCGGCTGGACGGTCCTGTCGAACACGGAGTTCGCGGGCGTTCCCGCAGCCTCCCGCATCATCGAACGACCGAAGGTCCCGAGCCGCGCGGTCCAGAGCTTCTTCGAGCTCGGGCCCGGCGACCTCGTCGTGCACGCAGTCCACGGCATCGCCCTGTTCGAAGGTCTGGAGCGCGTCCAGCGTGGGGTCGGGGAGGAAGAGCACCTCAAGCTGCTGTTCGCGGACGACGTCCGGCTCCTCGTGCCGGTCTCGAAGATCCACCTCGTCCAGAAGTACGTCGGCGCCGGGGGGACGACGCGCCCCAAGCTCGACAAGCTCGGCGGCAAGGGCTTCCAGCGACGCAAGGAGGAGGTCCAGCGCTCCCTGTTCGACCTCGCTGCGGACCTGCTGGAGGTCCAGGCCAAGCGCGAGCAGGCGACGCGGGAGCCCTACCCGGAGGACGTCCTCGAGTCCGAGTTCCTCGACGGCTTCCCGTTCGAGGACACCGAGGACCAGCGAACCTGCTGGGCCGAGATCCGCCAGGACCTGGAGTCCGCGCGTCCGATGGACCGCCTGCTCTGCGGCGACGTCGGCTTCGGGAAGACCGAGGTCGCGATGCGTGCCGCGTTCAAGGTCGCGATCACGGGGCGGCAGGTCGCGATCCTGGTGCCGACCACGGTCCTCGCCGAACAGCACCAGCGGACGTTCGCGCGCCGCTTCGCGCCGCACGGTCTCCGCGTCGAGGTGCTGTCGCGCTTCGGCACCCCCAAGCATCGCAAGCAGGTCGTCGCCGACACGGCTGCGGGAAGGGTCGACGTCCTCGTCGGCACACACCGACTGCTCAGCAAGGACGTCGCGTTCGCACGGCTCGGCCTGCTCGTCATCGACGAAGAACAGCGGTTCGGCGTCCGTCAGAAGGAGCACGTCAAGACGCTCCGCGTCGGCGTCGACGTGCTGTCCCTGAGCGCCACGCCGATTCCCCGCACGCTGCACGCGTCGCTGCTCGGCGTCCGCCAGATCTCGACGCTGTCGACGCCGCCTCCCGGCCGCCAGGACGTGGAGACCAAGGTCCAGTGGCGGGAGGACACGATCCTCCAGGATGCGCTCGTCCGCGAACTCAACCGCGGAGGACAGGTCTACCTGCTGCACGACCGCATCGCCGGACTGAAGGGACTCGCCGAGACGGTGCAGCGCCTCTGCCCCGGCGCGAAGGTCGCCATCGGACACGGGCAGCAGACCGAGGCCGAACTCGAGAAGACGCTGCGCGGCTTCGTCGGCGGGGACATCGACGTGCTGGTCTGCACGTCGATCGTCGAGAACGGCCTCGACATCCCGCGCGCCAACACGATCCTGATCGACCGCGCCGAGCTGTTCGGGCTCGCCGAACTGCACCAGCTGCGCGGCCGCGTCGGCCGCAGCTCGGAGAAGGCCTACTGCCACCTGCTGATGGATCGGTCGTTCCCACCGCCCGAGGCCGCGCGCCGGCGTCTCAAAGCGCTGGAGGAGTTCTCCCACCTGGGCGCTGGGTTCGCGATCGCGATGAAGGACCTCGAGATCCGTGGCGCGGGCAACCTGCTCGGACCGCAGCAGTCCGGCCACATCGCGGCGGTCGGCTACGAGATGTACTGCCAGCTGCTGCGCACGGCCGTCGACCAGGCGAAGGCGACCGGTCAGGTCCACGTGCCGGACGTCCGCGAGGTGGACGTCGATCTCCAGGTCACCGCATTCCTTCCCGACAGCTTCGCGACGGAGCCCAAGGCCCGGCTGGAGATTCTCCGCGAACTCGACGGTGCGGTGTCCCCCGAGGCCGCGATCGCGATCCGGCAGGACTTGATGGACCGGCACGGCCACCTGCCGCCGTCGGTCGAGAACCTTCTCCGCGTGTTCCTGCTCAAGCACCTGCTGATGCAGCAGGAAGTGCTCGGGATCCAGCGGACCGGACCCGACCGTGTCGTCGTGCGGCACGAACGCGGCCGCCCCCTCGGCGGCGGCTGGCTCGACGCCTTCGCCGAGGTCCGCGCCGTCGAGGCGGGCAAGACGCACCTGATCCTGCCTCGGCGTCGTGGCCGCCAGCAGGCCGACTGGACACCCGAAGCCACGCTCCAACTCCTGTTGGAATCCTTGTCCGGAGCGGACGGACTGCCCAAGATCGGCGACCCATGCGGTTCGGGATCCAGCAAACGGGAGCGACACGATCGTTCGTCGCGGGCGCGCTCCTGATCGGCGGCACGCTGTTGCCGTCCGGCGTTGCGCTGTTGCCGTGCGCCAGCGCTCAGACCACTCCACCCGCGGCCGGGGTCCGGAGTGCGATCCCGCAGGAGGCCTCGGCGCAGCAGCCGACGACGCGGAAGCTCCTCGATGGTGTGGTCGGCGTGATCGGTGACCGCGTCATCCTGTCGAGCGCGATCGAGCGCGAAGTCGAGGCGGGCACCGCCGGACGGGAGCTGTCGCCGGACGAGCGGAAGCGGGCCGAGGAAGAGGTGCTGCGGGCCATGGCCCGCGAGGAGATCTGGGTCCAGATCGGCAAGGTCATCGGTCGGGACGATCCGGCGATGTTCGAGGGCCAGATCCGCATGCTCCTCGAGGAGTACAAGCGGGAGCAGGTCGAGCGCTACGGGAGCTTCACGCGGATGAGCGAGGAGCTCGAGGCCCTGGGCCTGACCTGGCAGACCCTCGAAGACGAGCAGCGCAACCGGATCCTCGGCGACACGGCGCGCCAGAGCGCGCTGGGACAGCGGTTCCGCGACGGCGTCCAACTCCTCGTGACGCCCCGCGAGATGTTCGACTTCTACCGGGACAACCCCGACGAGTTCGCGGCCCGCCTGGTTGCCGACCTCGCCTGGATCTCGTTCCCGAAGAGTGAGCCCGACGCCGCCGAGCAGGCCGCCGCGGCGGCCGCCGCCTGGAAGGGCTCCAACGACGCCGACCGGGACATCGCGGCACGCTTCGGGGGCATCGCGATGCGCCCGGCCCTCGGGGTCCGCCCGATCGACGACGATCCCCGCGCCCCGTTCCTGAAGGACTTCGCCCGAGAAGGGGCGGAAGGCGACGTGCTCGGCCCGCTGGACCGGGGTAGCTCCCTCTTCGTGGTGCGGGTCCTCCGGAAGATCGACCAGCCCGCGCTGCGGTTCGAGGATGCCGGCGTCCAGGCCGCCATCCGGCGATCGCTGATCGAACGGCGCATCCGGGGACTCGAGTCCCAGGTCCTCGCCTACAAGGCCCGCCAGATCATGAGGATCCCGCCGTGGATCCTCGGCTCGCGCTGAGCGCGCGGCCCTCCGGGACCCTTCGCGCTGGCAGGGGCAGCGCAACCAGCGAGCCGTAAAGCCTCCCAAGCCCCTGGCTCGCATGGGCTTGGGGCCCCGGACAGCCTCCCCCGGAGCGCGGGGAAGACGCGCGCAGGAAACGGCCGGGGTCGAGACCCGCAGAGGACGTCGTTCCTCCCTTCCACCCCACCTCGGGCCGCGCTAACTTCCTGCCTCCCCTCGTGAACCGCCTCCTGCATCCAGGCGTTGCAGGGGCCATCGCCGGGCGGTTCTTCCGCGTGCTCCGGATTGCCGGGGCGACCGCCCGATTCCAACCAGCCGCCTGCGGCAACCAAGTACCGCAGTCGGACAGCCCTCTCGCAAAGGGAACAAGGCCATGGCCATCGACCCAAGAAAGCTCCACGTCGAGTCGACGACCCCTCCCATCTGGGAGCAGGAGAAGAGCTTCAACGACATCATGGCAGAGCAGCTGCGGCACGCGCCGTGGCTCGGTCTGTCGATCCTCCTCCACGGACTCGTCTTCCTGCTGATGCTCCTGATGCCGACGGAGCGCAAGGTGCTGGAGGAGAAGGCCGTGCGGATGCAGGCCCCGGAGAAGGTCGAGGAGATCGTCGAGGAAGAAGAGCCGGAACCGGAGCCGGAGCCGGAGCCTGTCGAAGAGCCGACGCTCCAGGACGTGGAAGTCACCGAAGTGACCGAGAACGTCTCCGAGAACTTCGAGGAGTTCACCGAGAGCACGACCAAGGAGTCGGCCTTCGACAGCAACCAGTGGAACTCCGCGGTCGGCCTCGGCGGCGGTGCGGGCGGCAAGTTCGGTGGACGCGGCGGCGGCCGCGCCGGCCTCAGCGCCAAGGGTGGCAAGCAGACCGCTCGCGCGATCGAAGACGCGCTGAAGTGGCTCAAGGACCACCAGGACGAAGAAGGCAAGTGGGACGCCGACGAGTTCATGAAGCACGACGACGGGTCGAAGGGCGACGTCTGTGACGGCCCCGGCAACCCGGTCCACGACATCGGCCTCACCGGCCTCGCGCTGCTGGCCTTCCTCGGCGACGGCTCGACGCTGCGCTCCGGCCCCTACCAGGACGTCATCAAGTCCGGCATCGGCTGGCTGAAGGACCAGCAGGACCCCGACTCGGGCCTGTTCGGCACCAACAACAGCAACGAGTTCATCTACAACCACGCGATCGCCACGCTGGCGATGGTCGAGGCCTACGGCCTGTCCGAGTCCAAGCTGCTCAAGAAGCACGCCCAGGGCGGCCTCAACTACCTCGAGTGGCACCGGAACCCGTACATGGTCTGGCGCTACCAGCCGCGCGACGGGGACAACGACACCTCGGTCACCGGTTGGGCCGTCATGGCCTACAAGTCGGCCCAGGACTTCAAGCTCGACGTCAACAAGCAGGCGCTGAGCCTCGCGGAGACTTGGTTCGACCAGATGACCGATCCGGTCTCGGGCCGCACCGGCTACACCGACCGCGGCGGCTTCAGCTCGCGTCGCGCTGGTGACCACGCCGTCCACTTCCCGCGTGAGAAGGGCGAGTGCATGACCGCCGTGTCGCTGCTCTGCCGCTTCTTCCTCGGGCACGACCCCAAGGAAGACAAGCTGATGGGCAGCCAGGCCGACCTGCTGACCCGCAAGCTCCCGTCTTGGAACGAGAAGGACGGGTCGATCGACCACTACTACTGGTACTACGCGACCTACGCGCTCTACCAGATGGGTGGCTCGCACTGGAAGACCTGGGAGAAGGCCCTGACCGACTCCGTCGTCAAGCCGCAGCGCCAGGACGGCCACTACCTCGGCTCCTGGGACCCGATCGGGGCCTGGGGTGAGGACGGCGGCCGCGTCTACTCGACGGCCCTGCTCTGCCTGACCCTCGAGGCCTACTACCGCTACTCGCGCCTCGTGCGCGCGGGCTGAGAAGCCTCCCCGAAACCGCCAACGGGGCACCCGACGCGGGGTGTTCCCGGACGCGCGCGCCGCGTCGGCCCCGCTGGGTCGGCGCGGCGCGCGGCGTTACGGAACCACCGTTGCCAGCCGCATTTGCGGGCTCCCCCGGAATCGCGGGGTTTTCGTGGCAGATCGGAGGCCGTTCTTGCGGAGCAAGGGAGCGCGCCCCGCCACGGCCTCCCTCGTCTCTGGCCCTCTCGGGAACGCAGCGGAGGAACCATGCCCAACCCAACCAAGAGCCTGACCAGCCTCGTGGCGCTCCTTGCCGTCGGCCTCACGCCGGCCCGCAGCCAGCAACCCACGTCGGACGCCGTCCCCGGGAGCTACATCATCCGACTGGAGCGAAGGCCGGCGGCCCTGGAGGAACTCCGGGACCTGATCCGCGCGGGCGCCGGAGTCTCCCGGACCAACTCCAAGATCGACGAACTCGTCGCGTGGGTCGAACGGCAGTCGGGTCCCGTGGCGAAGTCCGCCGAGCAGCTCGGTGCCCGCGTCGGCG
>JBEAPQ010000223.1:0-8535 GCA_041164325.1 Planctomycetota bacterium
CGCCCCCGGGCATTGTCCTGCGCCAGGTTCCCGACGAAGAGCGCCACCACGCCGCCCCCGGGCAACGCCTGACGCACGAGCTCAGCGGCCATCCGCCCCGCCTCGTAGTTGTCCATTCCGACGTAGCAACGCCGGCCGCTTCCCGGCGCGTCGGAGTCGTGCGTGACGAGCGGGACCCGGGACGCGGCGGCATCGAGCAGTTCGAGCTGGTTCGCAGGATCGATCGGCGAGATCGCGATCCCGACCGCCCCACGCGTCAACACGTCCTCGACCATCTGCTTCTGCTCGAACGGATCGTTGTTCGGCGGCATCCGCACATCGACGTCGACGCCGAACTCGGCGCCCGCGGCGCGCGCGCCCGCCTCACCGATCCGCCAGAAGTCAGCGACGCAGTTGGTGATGAACGCGACGCGCGGCTGGTCCGCCGACCGCTCGCCACACGCGGCGAACGAGACGGCAAGCACGAGAAGGACGAGGAAGCGATGCATGGTGCGGGCGGGGCGGGCAAGAGGACGAAGGGGCACACCGCGGGGATCCGGCGCTGTGCTCGCGGGAGCGTCAGCCGACGGTCATGCCTCCGTTCACACAGAGGTTCTGGCCGGTGATGAACGACGCTGCATCGCTGGCGAGGAACACCGTCGCACCGATCACGTCGTCGGGCACACCCCAGCGATCCATGGGGATCAGCGCGCGGTAGCCGTCCTTCTGCTCCTGCGGATCGTTCGCGTGCCTTTCGACCGGGATCCAGCCGGGCGCGATCATGTTGACGGTGATGTTCCAGGGCGCCAGCTCGGTCGCCATGCTCCGGGTCCAGCCGTTCTGGGCCCCCTTGGCGGCCACGTAGGCGCTGAAGTTGCCCACGCCCCGGTGGAACACCTCGGAGGTGATGTTCAGGATCCGACCGGCACGCTTCGCCTTCATGTGTGGCAGCACACGCCGCGTCAGCAGGTAGGGAGACTTCACGAAGAAGTCGAGCATCGACTGGTAGAAGTCCCAGTCGTAGTCCTCGATCGGCCGCTGCGGCTGATCCGGCGTCGCGTTGACGACGAGGATGTCGATCGGCCCCAGGTCACGCTCGATGTCTGCGCACATCGACGCGATCTCGGCCTCGTCGATCGCACTCGCACGGTAGAGCGCGCCTTCCAAGCCTTCGGCGCGGTACGACGCGAACGCCGCCTCCGCCTGCTCCTGGCCGTTGCGGTAGTTGAACGCGACCTTTGCTCCGGCCCGGCCGAGCCCGGTCGCCATCGCGCGACCGAGTCCCTTGCTGCTGCCCGTGACCAGCGCAACCTTGCCTTCGAGCGAGAACATCGAGCGGGAGTGGTCCATCATGCGTTTGCGAGCGGCCGCCACGATAGCCAGCGCTGCTTGTCGCACCCGGAGCCGCCCCGTAAAAAATGACGCGCCGCGGCGTCCCCTCACCGCGGCGGGCACGCCATGCACACCAGTCGCCGGATCGCTGTCTTCGCAACCCTGGTGCTCGCGGCCACGGCCTCGGCGCAGCAGTCGGCCGCCGACGCCTTCGAGCGCGCCGTGCGTCCACTGCTCGCCGCGCGCTGCTTCGAGTGCCACGGCCCGACGAAGCAGAAGTCCGGCCTACGCCTCGACCACGGCAAGTCCATCGCCCAGGGCGGCACGCGCGGTCCCGCGGTCGTCCCGGGTTCACCCGACGAGAGCCTGCTGATCCAGGCCGTGCGGTGGGAGCACCCCGACGTCCAGATGCCGGAGAAGGGCCGCCTCTCCCCGAAAGAGGTCACGATCCTCGAGGACTGGGTGCGCGACGGCGCCTTCTGGCCCGAGGAACCGCTGCCAGCGAGTCGTGCGGATGCGCCGGTGTTCGACCTGGCGCAGCGGCGCGCCACACACTGGTGCTGGCAGGCGCTCGAGAGCGTGCGCCCACCCGACGTCGAGGATGACCGGTTCGCCAGCAACCCGATCGACCGCTTCGTGTGGCAGGGACTGCGGGACGCGGGGCTCGATCCGGCTCCGCCAACCAGCCGCGCGGCGTGGCTTCGCCGCGTGACGTTCGACCTGACGGGGCTGCCGCCGACGATCGCCGCGCAGGATGCCTTCCTGAACGACCCGCGCAGCGACGCCGAGGCGCGGGCCGCCGTGGTCGACGCGCTCCTGGCATCGCAGGCCTTCGGAGAACGCTTCGCGCGGCACTGGCTCGACCTCGTGCGCTACGCCGAGACGATGGGCCACGAGTTCGACTTCCCGATGGCCCAACCGTGGCGCTACCGGGACTACCTGATCCGCGCGTTCCGGGACGACGTCCCCTACGACCAGCTGATCTTCGAACACCTCGCGGGAGACCTGCTCCCCGATCCGCGCAGGGACCCGCAGACCGACCTGCCCGAGTCCCCCATCGGCACCGCTGCGTTCTGGTTCATGGACCAGACACACTCGCCGGTCGAGTCCCGGCAGGCGCTCTCCGATCGGATCGACAACGCGATCGACGTCACCAGCAAGACGTTCCTCGGCGTCACGGTCTCGTGTGCCCGGTGCCACGACCACAAGTTCGATGCGATCTCGACGGAGGACTACTACGCGCTCTTCGGCGTCCTCGAGAGCTCCCGCTACACGCTCCATGCTCTGGAGACCCGTGCGGTCGACGAGCAGGCGGCGACCGCGCGCGCCGCGCGTGCACGGGCCGCGCAGGCGCTCTGGGGAGCCGTGGACGCATCGACCCTCGCGCCCCTCGTGACCGCTGCGATCGCGGCTCCCGCGCCTCCCCCTCCGCCCGCCGACGAGGCCGCCAAGGAGGCCGCCGCGCGCCAACGCGCGGCACGTCTGGCCGAACTGTCCTCGGCACACGGGGTCGACGCAGCGCTGTTCACGCGTTTCGTGGATGCGCTCCACGGTGACGCAGCCACGCTCGATCCCGGGCACCCCCTGCAGCCCCTCCGGGTGATGTCGCAGGGTCTGGACCTCGGCGGCATCAGCTGGACGCTCCCGATCCCGGGAGAGTCGAGACCCGACGACGAACTGCTGTTCGACCCGGCCCGTGATCCGCAGGACGTGCCCGGAGGCACTTGGTTCACCCAAGGCTCGGCGTTCTCCGTGGCCCATGACGTCCCGACCGTCACGCTCGCGGAAGGCTCTCCCCGCGTCGGCATCCTCGCCGGGACGCTCGCCCACTCGGGTGCGTCGTCACCCCGCCTCGCCGGGACCCTCCACACGCGTGACTTCCAGATCGAGAAGCGGTTCCTCCACGTGCTCGCTGCCGGGGACGAGGGCCGGCTCAACGTCGTCGTCGACGGCTTCAACCTGATCCGCGACCCGATCTACGGACCGCTGAAGCAGATCGTGGGCCACGCGGATCTCCGCTGGCACACGTTCGACCTCGGCATGTGGAACGGGCACCGCGCCTACCTCCAGGCCGTGGACGCGCCGTCGCACGATCCTGCCGATCCATCGCGCGGCGGCGGCTACAAGGAAGACGCTTGGCTCGCCCTGGGGCGTGCGGTCCTGTCCACCGACCGACGCCCCCCGAGCCTCCCGCACGCCGAGCCCCCGATCCGTTGGCTGGGCAAGACGCCACCCGAGAGCGCCGAGGAGCTCGGACGGCGCTACGCACGCGCCCTGGCCGCCGCGCTCGCGGATCTGGGTGCGGGACAGCCGGCGCGCCCGGGCGCACTCGCACTCGTCGACTGGCTCGGACAGCGCGGCCTGCTCGTCACGGACTTCGATCCGTCCACGGCCGAGATCGTCCGCGCGGTCGCAGCGGCGGACGCGGCGCTCCCGGCGCCCGTCGTGTTGGGCGCCACCGCAGACGGCCCGGGGCTCACCGCACGCGTTCACCTCCGCGGCAGCCATCGCACGCTCGGCGACCCGGTCACGCGCCGCTTCCTGACCGCGCTCGACGACCGCGAGTTCGCGGCTGCTGGCAGCGGGCGCCTCGAGCTCGCCCGGAAGATCGCGTCGAGCGACAACCCGCTGACGGCGCGGGTCCTCGTCAACCGACTGTGGCACCACCTGTTCGGGCAGGGCCTCGTGCCGACGGTCGACAACTTCGGCGTGCTCGGTGAGTCGCCGTCCCACCCCGAGCTGCTCGACTGGCTCGCCCAGCGCTTCCTGGAGGACGGCTGGTCGATCCGGAAGTCGCTCCGCCGGATGGCGCTGAGCGAAACCTACGCCATGTCGAGCCAGGACGCCGACCCGCGCGCGCAGGCGGTCGATCCGACCAACCAGACTCTCCATCGAGCCCGCATCCGGCGGCTCCAGGGCGAGGCCATCCGCGACACGCTGCTGCTCCTGGCCGGCAGACTCGACCCGACGCCCTTCGGCCCACCCGTCGCGGTGCACCTGACGCCGTTCATGGACGGCCGCGGACGGCCGGGCCGCTCCGGGCCGCTCGACGGCGACGGTCGACGGAGCATCTATCTCGAGGTCCGCAGGAACTTCCTGGACCCGATGTTCCTGGCGTTCGACACGCCGATGCCCTTCTCGACCGTCGGGGCGCGAGGCCGTTCCAACGTGCCCGCGCAGGCCCTGACGATGATGAATTCCCCGCTCGTGCACGAACTGTCGCGCGCCTGGGCGGCGAGGGTCTGCGCGATCCCCGACCTCGACCCGAGCGCCCGCATCGTGACGCTCTACCGCGAAGCGTTCGGCCGGCATCCGGGCCCCGAGGAGCTCGCGTCCGCGCGGGCGTTCGTCGGCGAGGGCTCACCCGACGCGTGGGCCGCGCTCGCGCACGTGCTGGTGAACGTCAAGGAGTTCCTCTTCATCCCATGACGCGACGTCGCAGAAGCCCTTCCACGGGAGACCGTGCGCCCACCCTCTCGCGCCGCGACCTGCTGTCGCGCGCGGCCCATGGCTTCGGAGGGCTCGCGTGCCTCGACCTCCTGGGACGCGGCGGCGTGGCCGCCGACGGGCTCCCCATCGGCCCCCACTACGCGCCGCGCGTGCGCAGCGTGATCTTCCTCTACATGGACGGCGCCCCGTCGCAGGTCGACACGTTCGACCCGAAGCCGCGGCTCCAGAGGGAAGACGGGAAGCCATTCCCGATGAAGAAGGAACCGACCCAGTTCAACAACAACGGGAACACCCTCGGCTCACCCTGGAAGTTCCTCCGACACCCGGACTGCGGCACCGAGTACAGCGAGCTGTTCCCCCACATCGGCGCGTGCATGGACCGCATCGCGGTCGTGCGGTCGATGGTCGCCGACTTCTCCGAGCACACGAACAGCAACTACTTCCTCCACACCGGGCACGGCCTGCAGGGACGGCCGAGCATGGGCGCGTGGATCAGCTACGGCCTGGGGTCCCCGAACCAGGACCTGCCGACGTTCGTGGTCCTGAACGGCGGCCTCATTCCTCCGGGAGGCCTGGACTGCTTCAACGCGGGCTTCCTGCCGGCGAGCCACCAGGGATCGGTTTTCAAGCCCGGCGCCCTGCCGGTCGCCAACGTCGTGCCGGGCGAGTCTTCGTCGGACGACCAACGCCGCAAGCTGGACCTGATGCGCCGCCTCGACGCGGCCGTCGTCGAGAGACTCGGGAAGGATGACGGGATCGAGTCCGCCATCGTCAACCACGAGCTCGCGGCCCGCATGCAGCTCGCGGTCCCCGAGTTGATGGACCTGACCGGCGAGTCGCCGGCCATCCAGCGGATGTACGGCCTCGAGCACGAGTTCGAGCCGACGCGGATCTACGGGCGCCAGTGCCTCGTGGCCCGTCGTCTCGTCGAGCGCGGCGTCCGCTTCATCCAGCTCACGTGTCCGCGCGTCAGTGCAGACCGTTGGGATCAGCACAACGACCTCAAGGGCGGACACTCGCGCAACGCCCAGGCCGTCGACCAGCCGATCGGTGCGCTGATCCGCGACCTGGAGGCTCGGGGACTGCTGGACGAGACGCTCCTGGTCTTCGCCGGCGAGTTCGGTCGGACTCCGTTCGCCCAAGGCCGGGACGGCCGCGACCACAATCCGTTCGGCTTCTCGATCTGGTTGGCTGGCGGCGGCATCCGGGGCGGCGTGACCCACGGGGCCACCGACGAGTACGGCTACAAGTCGGTCGTCGACCGCGTGACGGTCCACGACCTGCACGCCACGATGCTCCACCTGCTCGGCGTCGACCACGAACGACTGACCTACCGCTTCGGCGGGCGAGACATCCGACTCACCGACGTCTACGGCGAGCGCATCCAAGCGATCCTTGCCTGACGCCTCCACGCGCCAGCGGCCCCCGATGAAGTACCGCACGTTTCCGAAACTCTCCCAACAGGTCTCCGAAGTCGGTCTCGGCTGCTGGCAGATCGGCGCCGAGTGGGGGCCCGTCTCCGACGAGACGGCGCAGCGCCTGCTGTGCGCGGCCTGGGACGCAGGCGTCGATTTCTTCGATACGGCCGACATCTACGGCCGCGGCCGCAGCGAGCGGCGCATCGGGCGCTTCATGCGGGATACCGGCGCACGCCCCTTCCTCGCGACGAAGCTCGGACGTATGCCCGACCCGGGCTGGCCGCACAACTTCCGGCCCGAAGTGGTGCGCCGTCACGTCGAAGCCTCCCTGCGCAGGCTTGGGGTCGACTGCATCGATCTCGTCCAGCTCCACTGTGTGCCCCTCGAGGTTCTCGAGCGCGGCGAGATGTTCGACGCACTCCGCAACCTGCAACAGGAAGGTCTGATCCGGGCGTTCGGCGCGTCGGTCGAGACGTTCCGTGAGGCGGAGGTCTGCCTCCGCGACCCCGACTGCGCGTCCCTACAGGTGATCTTCAACCTGTTCCGCCAGGACCCGCGGGATCGGCTCTTCGATCGGTGCGCGGCGCAGGGCGTCGCGATCCTTGCTCGACTGCCGCTGTCCAGCGGGCTCCTCGGCGGCAGGATGGGTGCGCACACGCGCTTCACGCCCGACGACCACCGCCACTACAACCGGGACGGCCAGGCGTTCCACGTCGGCGAGACGTTAACGGGCCTACCGTTCACCCGTGGACTGGAGCTCGTCGAGGAACTGCGCGCGATGGCGCCGGCCTACGTGGATCTCCCGGTGTTCGCCCAGCGCTTCATCCTCGACCACCCCGCCGTCACGACGATCATCCCGGGCGCGACGCGTCCCGCACAGGTGGCCCACAACGCGAAGGCATCCGACGCAGCACCGCTGTCCGCGGCACTCCACCACCGGATCGCAGCCTGGGAACGCGACCACGTCCGTCCCCACGTCCGAGGACACGGCTGATCGAGCGGACCCGCGCCGGTCGATCGCGCCTCGCTGCGGATCAGACCTCGTCGACGAAGACCACGTGGAGGGCGCGCGGTCCGTGCACGCCAACGACCAGGGTCAATTCGATGTCCGCGGTACGCGATGGGCCGGTGATCCAGGTGATCGTCGACGCAGGCCCGCTCGCGGCCGCGCGGCGAAGCCCTTCCGCCATCGTGGGCAGGAGATCCGTCGTGCGGACCAGCGCGATGTGCAGCGGCGGGACGAGCGAGACGAGGCGGTGCTGTTCCTCGCTCGACAGCAGCACGAGGCTGCCCGTCTCGGCGATCGCATGCTGCGCGGTCGAGATTCCGGCCTCGGCAGAGAAGAGCGCCGCGCGATCGCTGCGGTCGACCAGCTGGAGATCCTCCCGCTGGCCGTGGAGCCCCTCGAGGACGCGTCCCACCAGGGCAGCATCCGAGACGGCGACGCGCCGGGCGCCGGCCTCCCCGAGGATGGATGCGGCAGCATCGATCGCACCCTTGACGCCACGCACCCGCCAAGCGCGCCCCCCGACAGCGGCCAGCTTGGCCGCAAACTGCTCCAGACACGCCTCCAACCCTTCGGCGGGCGGCAACGCTTCGGGAGCAGCGGGGAGCTGATCGCGGGCGGGAGGCATCTCTTCGCGCGCACGAGCCGCCGCGAGGTGATGGCGGATCGCTCCGAGCACGCTCTGTCGCGCAGCATCGCTCACTTCTGCACCCTCCGCGCGAACTGCTCGCGGAACGATCGGGGCGCGAGCGTCCGCGCGTCGCGGCCGGCCGTCCACGCCGCGAGCGGTGGCGCGATCCGACCGAGAATCCCTCCGACGCGGCCGATCCGGCCCCCGCGCGCGATCAGGCGCTGCCCGATCCGACCGAGCCGAGCAGCCCACGCGAAACGCCGCGGCCCGGCCACGACGAACGCCCACATCGCGAACGCGAGCCGCTCTCCACGCCTGGGCTTGGGGGGCAGTGCGCCGGGTACCTGGACCGGACCGTGCCCGGGGTCCTTGCCGTCCTCCACGACCTGCGCGCGGAGGTCGAGCAGAAGCGCCGGGATGTCGATCCGTACCGGGCAGACCTCGCGGCACGCACCGCAGAGGCTCGAGGCGAACGGAAGGTGCTCAGCCTTGCCGACGCCGGCCAGCTGGGGAGTGATCACGGCACCGATCGGGCCCGGATAGACCGAGCCGTAGGCGTGGCCGCCCACGGATTGGTAGACCGGGCACACGTTCAGGCAGGCCCCGCACCGGATGCAGGCGAGACTCTGGCGCGTCACTTCCCGGGCGAGGAATCGGGAGCGGCCGTTGTCCAGCAGGACGATGTGCACTTCCTCGGGGCCCTCTCCGTCCGCGGAGGT
>JBEAPQ010000224.1:0-4577 GCA_041164325.1 Planctomycetota bacterium
CAGCGCCGCTGCCCTACGGGGTCGTCCACCACGATGCCGCGCGCGGCACGATCGATGTGATCGAGGAGAAGCCGGTCTACCGCTACCCGATCAACGCCGGCATCTACGCGTTCTCCCGGGATGTGCTCGACCGGGTCGAGCCGGGCGCACCGCTGGCGATGGTCGACTTCTTGAACGCCCAGTCCGGCCAGGTCCCGGTCGGGCGGTTCCCGCTCGTCGAGTATTGGAACGACGTCGGATCGCACGAGGACTTCGAGCGAGCGCAGCTGGACATCGAGAGGCTGCGCTCGGGATCGCGATGAAGATCATCCACTGCGCACACGGCTTCTTCCCCGAGGGCACGGGCGGCGTCGAGTCGTACCTGCGGGACGTCGTCGGCGCGCAGCGGGCAGCCGGGCACGATGCACGGCTGATCACCGGCAGCCTGCAGCATTGGCCCGAGATGGGCGTCGAGGAGGTCGAGCTCGAGGGGATCCCGGCCTGGCGCATCCACCGGGACGACCTCTACTTCGACCACTTCGCAAAGCTCCACCACCCGGGCGTCGAGCGTGAGGTGCGCCGCATCCTCGCCGAGCAGTGCCCGGACGTCGTGCACGTGCACCAGTGGATCCGGCTGACCTGCAACCTCGTCGAGATCGCAGACGAGCTCGGCATCCCGACCATCGTCACGCTGCACGACCTCTACACGAGCTGCCCCCGCTGCTTCCGCGTTCGTCCCGACGACGAGAACTGCGTGCGCCCGCTGACGGTGGCGAGCTGCCTCGACTGCGTGCCGCGCTTCGGCCACGAGTCGGAGCGCGAGCTGCGGACGAGCATCGACGTCTACCGCGACAGCTATCTCGCCGAGCTCCGGATCGCGGGCGGCGTGCTGGCCGCGAGTGCGGCGACCGCCGACCTGGTGGCGTCGTCGATCGGCCTCGAGCGGGATCGGGTCGAGCTCCTGCCGCTCGCCTACGCGCCGCGCTTCGAGGGGCTGCGCCGGGCAGAGGCTCCGGCGGGGGACGAACCCTATCGGTTCGGCTACTGGGGCAACCTGACCGCCCGCAAGGGCGTGCCGATCCTCTGCGCTGCGTTCCGAGCTCTGTGCGAGGAAGGGCTGCCGCGCCCCGCCGAACTGCACCTCTTCGGGCGGGTCGACACCGAGGCGCTCGGCCGCGAGTTGGAGCAGCTGGCGAACGGGCTGCCGGTGACGTTCCACGGGCGCTTCGAGTACGCGGACCTCGCGAACGCCGGTCTCCACGCCGCCGTGTTCCCGATGGTGTGCTTCGAGACCTACGGCTTCGTGCTCGACGAGGCGTTCGAACTCGGGCTGCCGGCCGTGGTCACGGACATCGGCGCGATCCCGACCCGCGCGGGCGACGCAGCGATCCGTGTTCGGCCGAACGACGCGGGCGCGATGCGGGACGCGCTCAGGACCCTGCTCTCGGACCCTGCCCGGGACGCGGAGCTCCGGTCGGCGGTGCGTCCGGTCGGAATGTCGCTCGCGGAGCACGTCGACGCGCTGTCCGCGATCTACGGGCGGCTGCCGCGACCCGGAGCCGGGACCGATCAGGCTGGCCACCGCCGGGATCGCGCGCTGGCCCGCGCGGAGCTCCTCCGGCTCCAGCGTGAGTCAGCACAGGCGCGCTCCCTCCCGCCGGAAGGCCCGCGCTGACCGCGCCGAAGAGCGACGTTCACGGGTTCGGGACAGTTCGAGGGGTTGTGCGACGGCCGTTCGCGTCGCACGCTCCCGATCCAGATGAACCCGACCCGCAAGCTTGCCGCCGCGTTGCTCCTCGTCACCCTGCCGCTCGGGGCCTGCGCGACCACGGTCGGCACGGTCGTCGGGCCGGTCGGCGCGAACATCAGCTTCTTCCGTCACACCGAGGGCACGCCGGACTGGCTGCGTCCGCTGGCGGTGCCGATCATCGCGGTCGCCGGACCCCTGGTCGGCTTCGTGAACGGCCTGCAGGCGGACCTTGGCTACGCGGCGAACGGTGCGTACGGCGTCGACGGCCGGCGGCCTTTCGACTCGGTGTTCGACCCCCCGAATCCGGACTGGGGTCGGCCGCGCTGGAACCGCTTCACCGGCGGTGAGGCTGCGGCCGCCGCGGAACCGCGGTAGTCGGCCCGAACCCGGGCGAAAACCCGGCGGGAACCGGCCGTTCGCGGGGCAGGAAGCCCCGCCATGACGACCCACCTGGGCCTCGGCCCGACGCTGCGGACCACCAAGAGGGCCCGCGACATCCTCGCGGTCCTGGTTCGCCACGGATTCGCGGACCTGGCCGAGGACCTCGGCCTGCGGCGGGCGTGGTCGTTCGTGCGGCGGGTGCTCCACCGCGCGCCGATGCCCGATCCGGCGCCCGAGGAGGTCCGCATCCGCAGGATGCTCGAGGAGCTCGGCCCGACCTTCGTCAAGCTGGGGCAGGTGCTCAGCACGCGGCCGGACCTCGTGTCGGAGACGTGGTGCCGTGAGTTCCGGAAGCTGCAGAGCGAGGCGCCGTCGGAGCCGTTCGCGGCGATCGAGACCGAGCTCCAACGTGAGCTGGGGTCGCGCCTCGAGTCGCTCCTGACCTCGGTCGATCCAGAGCCGATCGCGGCCGCTTCGATCGCACAGGTGCATCGTGCGGTCCGAACGGACGGCCGGCGGATCGTGCTGAAGGTGCTCCGCCCGGGAGTGCGCGGGACGATCGAGGCCGACGTCCGGCTGATGCGTCGTCTCGCGATGCTCGCCGAACGTCGGCTGTCGGGCATCGGCTTCAGCCCGGTCGAAGTGGTGGACCAGTTCGCGCGGCACATCGCAGCCGAGACGGACCTCACGCTCGAAGGGCGCAACGCCGAGCGGCTGGGACGGGCGTTCGCGGACGATCCACGGATCGGTTTCCCCGGCGTCCACTGGGACCTCACCACGCCGTCGGTCCTGGCGCTCGAGGAGATCGACGGCGCGCTCCTGGCCCGGCACCGTGCCGACGAGTTCCCGACCGACGTGCGGCACGAGACCGTCGCGCGCTGCGCGGACGCGGTGTTCCGGCAGTGCTTCGAGCTCGGCTTCTTCCACGCCGATCCGCACCCCGGGAACATCGTGCTGCGCACCGACGGCTCGATCTGCTTCCTCGACTGCGGCATGGTCGGCCACGTCTCTCCGGACACGGCCGAGCAGCTCGCGGATCTGATCCGCGGCACGCTGCACAAGGACCTGGACCTCGTCGTGCGCACCGCGGTCGGGCTCGCCGACGCGGCGCCGGAGTTCCAGCACGACCGCCAGCTGCGGGCCTGGGTCTGGGAGTTCTTCGGGGAGTTCGAAGGCAAGAGCCTCGCCGAACTGCGGGTGGGGGAGCTCCTGCAGGACTTCTTCGCGCTCGTGCGCCGGAGCGGTCTGCGCGTCGCGGCCGACCTCGTCTACCTGATCAAGGCGATCGCGACCGTCGAGGGCGTCGCGCTCGAGCTCGCGCCCGACTTCGACCTCGTCGCGCACGTGCAGCCGCGCGTCGAGGGCTTGATCCGTCGCCGCTACGGGGTGCGTGCGGTGCGTCGTCGCATCGAGGACGGCCTGCTCGGCTACGCCGAGATCCTCGAGACGCTGCCGACCCAGCTCCGCGAATTGTTCGACCGCGCCTCGCGGCGGCACCTGACGCTGAACGTCGATCACCGCGGACTCGAGGACCTGACCCGTCAGGTCAGCTCCGCTTCGGTCAACATCTCCTATGCACTGCTCGTCGGCGCACTCATCGTTGGCTCGTCGGTGCTGCTCCTCGCCGATGCGATCGGCGGGCGGACGTCGTGGATCACGACGCTCGGGATCACCGGCTTCGTGAGCTCGGTGTTGATCGCCGGGTGGCGCGTGCTGCGGCTCTGGCTCGGGCCCCGCTGAACGAGCGGGTCAGCGGCCGGACTCGGCGTGGAGTCGGTGCACCAGCGGGCGGATCTTCGCGGCCCAGTGTGCGTAGCCGTCGGCGTTCAGGTGCAGCTGATCGGAGCGGAACCAGCGTGGATCGGGCTTGCCGTCGGCATCGAGGAGGCCCGTCGCGGTGTCGACGAAGTGGAGAGTGGGGTCGGCCGCGCAGCGCGCGGCGATCAGGCGGTTGGCCTCTTCGACGATCTGCTGGTGCCGCGCGCGGCTCGGTGCGGGGCTGATCGCGATGTAGGCGATCGGTGCTTCCGTTCCCTGTCGGCGCAGGTCCTCGACCAGCGCGTCGAAGCCTTCGGCGACGAAAGCGGCCGAGCGGGGCTCGTCGCCGGAGATGTCGTTGGTGCCCGCGAACACGACGATTGCAGACGGCTGGTAGCGTGCGACGAGGCGGTCCGACCAGAACACCGAGTCGTAGATGCGCGAGCCGCCGAAGCCGCGGTTCAGCACCGGCACGGGCGCCATATCCTCGGCCAGCGTCGACCAGAGCCGGATGCTCGAGCTGCCGACGAAGACGACGGCCCCCGGCGCCACGGAGCCCGCGGCGTCGAAGGCCGAGATGTCGCGCGACCACCGCCGCGCGTCCTCTCCGTCGGGGACCGCGGGGCGCGGTCGCGCTGCGACCAGGGATGCCATCGCTTCACCGAACGCCGTGCCGGCGCGGAGGTAGCTCTCTGCGTTGCCGAACCAG
>JBEAPQ010000225.1:0-10711 GCA_041164325.1 Planctomycetota bacterium
CGGCATCACGCCGATCTCGGGCGGCAGCCGGCCAATGGCCGAGAGGATCCCGCCGTCCTCGGTGGGGGTCTGGCCTCGCGCGATCTCCTTGCGGTTGTGCTCGCGCGGCCGCCGGTCCCGACGCCGCGTTTCCCGCGTGCGCCGAGAATTCCGGATGCTCCTGGGCCCGTCTGGCCGGTCTGCGTCCACCTGCGGTCGCTGCGACCTGGCCGCTCCTGCGTGGCGCGCGACTCCCCGCGATCGCGCGCGGTGTCGCTCGGCACGAGGCCTCATGTCCGGCTCGGCGCGGATTGCCGCCGGCCTGGATCTGGTTCTTGGGCTCTTTCGCACCGGCGTGCTACGCTGCGCGCGCGAAGGCCGGGCGGCCTTCGCCTTGTTTCGAGTGGCCCCGTGGTCCGGGGCCCTGTCCTGGAGGGGACCCGTGTTCCGCACTACCCGAATGCTTTGGACGACCGCGCTCGCCGTCGTCCTGTCCGGCTGCGTCAGTCAGGAGCAGTATCGTCGCGCTCTGGCCGACACCGACAACCTGAGGCTGCAGCGCGACGAGCTCAAGAAGTACGTCGGCCAGCTCGAGTCCGAGAACGGTGGGCTCCGTTCGAAGGTGCGCGAGCTCGAGGGCGTCGTGGGTGACGCCGACTGGGTGCGCGCGCAGAAGGCCAAGATCGAAGAGCTCCTGCGTGGCGGTGCGCTGCCGGCCAACGTCGAGCTCGATACGACGCCCGAAGGCGTCGTGTTCCGGATCGCGGGCGAGGTGTTGTTCGCATCGGGCAAGACCGAGCTCACCGAAGACGGGCGCTCGACGCTCGGCCAGCTGGTGGCGACGCTGAACGCCCAAGGACGCCGTCTCCGCGTCGAGGGACACACGGACGACGAGCCGATCCGCCGCAGCTCGTGGGGCACCAACCTCAGGCTCTCCGTCGAACGCTCGATGGCTGTCGTCGAGTTCCTGAAGGGTGCGGGGATCCCGGAAGAGAAGCTCTCCGCGGCGGGCTACGGCGAGTATTCGCCGAAGGTTGCGAACGACTCCGACGAGGGGAAGCGCCGCAACCGTCGCGTCGAGATCCTGATCCGCAACGACGGCTGATGCCGGACCTCACTTGAGCGTCCGCCTCGCCGCTTCTCGCCGACCGATTTCCTGGAGTCAGCTCGCGCTGCTCCTCGCCCTGTCGGTGGCTGGCTGCGGCGACGACCCGGTTTCGGCGCCTGCGCTTCCCGAGCGCGAGGCCCGTTTCGGAGGATTGCGTGACCTCGAGCTGTTCACGCGATCGGCACGGCAGGGGGGCGTGTTCTTCCTCGACCGTTTCGAGGTCACGCAGTCCGACTGGGATCGCTACCAGCGAGATCATCGCGGTCGGAACCCGGCATCTGGTTCGCGAGCCGGTGAGCTCCCCGTCGTCGGCATCGACCTCGAGGAGGCGAGGGGCTACGCGTCGTGGCGATTCGGTCGTCTGCCTCGCTTCGACGAGTGGTCCTACGCGGTGTCGGGGGGCGGTTCCTACCGGCGCCCCTGGGGTGACATCGACCAGGTCGCGTGGGCCAATACGAGTGAGCTGGGTCTCGGTGCGCTGACCCCGGTCGGCGCCTTCGAGGCCGGGCGTCAGCCCGGCGGGCCCTACGACCTGCTCGGCAACGCCGCCGAGTGGACCGAGACCCCGGACCCGCGCTATCTCGCGGCGCTGCCGGGTGCGATCGATGAGCGTGGTTCGATCCGCGGCTCGGAGATCGCGCTGCGCGCCGCGCGTCTCCGGGCCCTGGGAATCGGAGCCACGAGGCTCACGGTACCCGGGGCGCCCTGGCCCCTGGCGTGGCTCGTCGCGATCGACTCGGTGCGGTTGCCGCGCCTCGTGGCGCCCGGCTTCAATCGCTCGATCCCGGCGTCTGTCGCTTTGCCGCGGGAACGAAGTTCCGCGCTCGGTCTCCGGGTCGCCTCGGACGCGCGCACGCTGCTCAAGCGCATCGCCGAAGTGCCGGACGATCCGCTCGCGCCCGCGGACGAGGCGGCGCTGCGCGCGTTCCTCGGGAGGCCCGCGGTGTGGTCGGTGCTGGTGGACGCCGCCCGCCAGGAACCAGCGCTGGTCGCGGGCCAGGGAGCTGCCGCCCGGCTGCTCCGGATGGAGTTGGACCTGTGACGGGCTCGGACCCGGGTCGCGCAGCCTTCGCCCGGTATCGGGACCTGATGGCTGCACACGGATTCCGCCCGAGCCGCCGCTTCGGACAGAACTTCCTCCTCGAGCCGGCGCTCCATCGGGCGATCGCAGACGCTGTGGAGGTCGGGGACCAAGACCTCGTCGTCGAGGTGGGGCCAGGGCTCGGATTCCTGACGCGCGAGCTGGCGCGGCGCGCTGCCAAGGTCCTGGCCGTCGAGATCGACCCGCGGTTGGCCCGCATCCTCTCCGGTGAGATCTGCGAGATGCCCGGCGGCGACCGCGTCGAACTCCTCGTGCAGGACGTCCTCGGCAAGGGCGGCGTCCTGGCCCCGGAGGTGGAAGCTGCGGTCGTCGCGGCCCGCTCCACGGTGCCGGGACGTCTGCTGGTCGTCGCCAATCTGCCCTACGCGGTGACCGGCCCGTTCCTGGCTGCGTTGGTGCAGGCCGGTTTCGGTACCCCCGACGCGATGTCCCTGCTGGTGCAGTGGGAGTTCGCCGAGCGCGTCGCCGCGGGCCCCGGTGAGTCGGCGCACGGAGGGCCTTCGGCGTTGCTCCAGGCGGGCTACGACGTCGATCTCGTGCGCAGGGTCGGGCGGGAGGTCTTCCGGCCTCGCCCGCAGGTCGACTCTGCGATCGTCCGGCTGCGGGCTCGCCCGGAGGCGCCCTTCCAGTCCTGGCCCCCGGCCGTCCGCGCCCGCTTCGCTCGTTTCGTGCGTTCGGTGTTCGCGGCCCGTCGGAAGACGTTGCGGCACGGCCTGGAGCGCGCGGGCAAGGAGCTGGGCTGTGAGTTCCGGGTGGGGGCGGAGACCGCCCGACGGCGCGCCGAGGAGCTGGGTTCGGACGCCCTCGTCGAGCTCTTCCTGGCGGGTCAGGAGTCGGCCCCGGGGACGGGCGACGGGCCCGGGCTCGCTTGAAGTCGACCGCCTCCGACCTATAGTTCCGGCCCTCCCGGGTCCCAGACCGAAGGTCTGGAACCGCCGGGCGCAAGGCCAGCCCACCGTCGTCGTCGTCCGCAGAGCGGACCGCAGGGGCTGCGAGCCGGAGGCGTCCCGCGGAACCCGTCTTGGAGAGGCTGCGGTCTGCCTTCCGAGCGTCGGTCTCCGGAGGTTCAGCCGCGGTCTGTGTGCGCCGGTGGGAGTCCACCGGGAAGACGACGATGGATCGGTTCCAGGAAGCAAAGCTGTTGGTCAAAGAGCGGGTCGACCTCGTCGATCTGATCGGTGGCTACGTGCAGCTTCGCAGGAGCGGCCGCGGGTTCTCCGGGCTCTGTCCGTTCCACCGCGAGAAGACGCCGTCGTTCCACGTGTTCCCGGACTCCCAGCACTACAAGTGCTTCGGGTGCGGGGAGTCGGGCGACGTGTTCACGTTCGTCCAGGAACGGGAGGGGCTCGGCTTCCGGGAGGCGATGGAACTTCTCGCCGACCGGGCACACGTGTCTCTCGAGGGCGTGTTCGACGGAGGGGCCGGCGGGCGCGCGCGCCGGCGAGACGGTCCCGACGTCCACGCAACGCTGGCGGCGGTCCGCGACCTGTTCGAGGAAACGCTCTACGGCCCGACAGGGGGCGTGGCGCGGACCTACCTCGAGGAGCGTGGGTTGATCGACAGCGCCGAGTCCTTCGGCCTCGGGCTCCATCCGGAGCAAGGGCGTCTCTCGGCGTTCGTCCGTGAGCACAGCCTGTCGGCGCAGCTGCTCCAACAAGCCGGGCTCCTCGGCCGGGACGGTCGCGAGCCGATGGCGGGACGCGTGATGTTCCCGATCACCGATGAGCGTGGTCGGATCGTCGGTTTCGGTGGACGCGTCCTGCCTCTGGCCGATTCCCAGGCCGAGGACCGGCGGCCCAAGTACCTCAACTCGCCCGAGGCGCCGTTCTTCAACAAGCGTCGGCTGCTGTACGGGCTTCGGCAGGTCAAACAGGCGGGCGACCGCTGCGTCCTGGTCGTCGAGGGATACACGGACGTCATCGCGTGCCACGCGGCCGGGTTCACGGGCGCGGTCGCGACGCTCGGGACCGCACTGACCCGGGACCACGCGCGGCTGCTCGAGCGCTACGCGACCGAGGGCGTCGTGCTGCTCTTCGACGGGGACCAGGCGGGACGTCGCGCGGTCGATCGCGCGTTCCGGGAGTTGGTCCACACCAACCTGGAGATCCGCATCGCGCTCCTGCCCGAGGGGCGTGACCCGGCGGACCTCTCCGCCGTGGCGCCGAACATCGACCCGGAGATCGTCGCGCGGTCCCGCGAGACCATGGCGCAGTTGGTGGAGCGTGCGGACGACGCGCTGACCGTCTGGTTCCGCTTGGCACGCGCGGCGACCGACTTCTCGGTCCCCGGCAACGTGGCGCGTGTCGCGGAGGAGTGTGGGCGCATCCTGGCCGGCCTCGATTCCCCGGCGCGCCGGGAGGCGATGCGCAGCCGGATGGCGCTGCATCTCGGCCTCAGCCCCGCGGCCATTCCCATCCCGGACCTCCGCGCGACGCGGCGCGAGGACGAGGGCGAGAACCAGGCTGAGGGAGGCGCCGTCCGGCAGCGCGTGGCGCGGGTTCGGCCGACCGCAAGTCCCTTGCTGGAGGCGGACTTGGATCTGATGGCCTGCGTGCTCGCTGCGCCGTCCCTGGTGTCCGAACTCGGGACGGTCGCCGGCGAGATCTGCGACCCCGCGCAGCGGCTCCTGGCGTGGGGGCGAGACGCCGTCGCGTCCGAGCGTTCCTCGCCGGAAGCCTTCTGCCGCGACCTGTTCGCGCGCTGCACCGACGACTCCGAAGCCCGTGCATTCCTCGCCGACGCGATGGACCGGGCGACGCGCCTCAAGGATGCGCGGAGTATGTTTGTCAGGCTTCGGCGCGACCGCGAGTTGCATTTCGCCAAGGCGGAAGCCAACCAGATCAAGATGCTGCTCAAACAGGCGATCGCGTCCGGGGATTCTGCCCAGGCCGATGCGCTGACCCGAAGACTCCAGGAGCGACTGCGGAGGAACGGAGGTGCGGCGACCGTCTAGTGCGGGCCGCGTCCAACCCTTCCAACACCTTCTCTTCCACCGCGCCGATTCCGCCCCCTCGACCCTCCCGAATCCCCTCCCAACCATCCCGTTCTGTGTCCGACCGGCGTCCCGCGCCGCTCGGGCCGATCGGAAACGAGCCCATGCCCGCTGTGCCAACCGACCCCATGGAGAAGCTTCAAGTTGCCGTCAAGAAGCTGATCAAGGACGCCCGACGCTCCGGCATCGTCACGCTGTCGCAGATCAACGAGATCCTGCCCACGGACGCTGCGTCCCCGGAGCAGATCGAGTACGTGATGCAGCAGATCGAGGAGGCCGGCATCGACATCGGCGAAGAGTCGAATGCGAAGGCTGGCTCCAAGCAGAAGCGTTCGAAGTCCTCCGGCGATGACCCTTTCGAGGCGCTGGTCGCCGACGAGGACGACGAGGATGACAACGACCCGGACGCGGGGGGTGACGATCGGGCCGACGACGGTGCCGAGGCCGACACCGCGCGCGTCTCGGTGTCCGAGATCACCGAGAAGATCGACGACCCGGTGCGGATGTACCTCACGCAGATGGGGGAGATCCCCCTGCTCACGCGTGAGGAGGAGATCAGCCTCGCCCGCAAGATCGAGCTGACCCGCAAGCAGTTCCGGAAGGACGCGCTCAGCTCCGGATTCGGTCTGCAGCAGGCCATCGAGATCCTCGAGGACGTCGTGCGCGGTGAGCTCGCGTTCGACCGCACGCTGAAGGTCAATCAGCAGGACCCCGAGATCGGCAAGGCCGACCTGTCCGACCGTCTCCCCGGCAACATCGAGACGCTCCGCCTGCTCTACGACGCGGCCCGCCGTGACTTCGATCGTCTGGTCGATCTGACGGACGGCGACGTCACGCCCCGCAAGGGCAAGGAGGGCGAGGTCGCCCACCTGAAGCGGCGGATCGTGGCGCGGCGTCGCAAGGCCGTGCTGCTCATCGAAGAGCTCAACCTGCAGGGCAAGAAGATCCGTCCGATCATCGACCTGCTGGAGAGCCGGTTCGCTGAGATGCGTCGCCTGACGAAGAAGCTGCAGAGCTACCGCGGGGCGCAGATCAAGAACCCGATCGCCGTCGAGATCCGGAACCGGCTGGCCACGCTCCAGCGGGACGCGCTCGAGCCGATGGTCAAGCTGGAGCGCCGCCTCGAGCACGTGCGCCGCGCGCATGCCGGCTACGAAGAGGCGAAGCGGAAGCTGTCGTCGGGCAACCTCCGACTCGTCGTCTCGATCGCCAAGAAGTATCGGAACCGCGGTCTGTCCTTCCTCGACCTGATCCAGGAGGGCAACACCGGCCTGATGAAGGCGGTCGAGAAGTACGAGTATCGCCGCGGCTACAAGTTCTCGACCTACGCGACGTGGTGGATCCGGCAGGCCATCACGCGCTCGATCGCTGACCAGGCGCGGACCATCCGCATCCCGGTCCACATGATCGAGACGATGAGCAAGCTCCGGAACGTGACCAAGAAGCTCATCCAGGCCAAGGGTCGGGAGCCCTCGATCGAGGAGGTCGCCGAGGCGGCTGGCATCAACGTCGAGGAAGCGAAGCGGGTGATGAAGATCAGCAAGCACCCGATCTCGCTCGACCGTCCGATCGGTGAGTCGGATGACTCGTACTTCGGTGACTTCATCGAGGACGAGGCCACCGAGTCCCCGTCGATCGCTGCGAGCCGCGAGATGCTGAAGGAGCGGATCGAGAGCGTGCTCGACTCGCTGACGTTCCGCGAGCGTGAGATCATCAAGCTCCGCTACGGCATCGGCGACGGCTACACCTACACCCTCGAAGAGGTCGGACGCATCTTCCGCGTGACGCGCGAACGCGTGCGTCAGATCGAGGCGAAGGCCGTGCGGAAGCTCCAGCACCCGGTCCGGGCGCGGCGCCTGTCGGGGTTCCTCGACGGCTCGTCCGAGATCGGCATGTGAGCCTCACGGGGTGCGGCGCCGCCGCACCCTCGTGTGGGTCCTCCGGCGTTCCCTCCGCGCCTCGCCGCGGAGGACGCCGCGCGCCCGAGAGTGCGTGACGAAGTCTCGTCACGCACTTTCCCGCGGCCGCCACGCCAGCGCGTCACAGCCTGTGACGAGCTGGCGCCCGACGCGAGCCTTGCGGTGCTTCGACCGTCCGAGGCACGCGGTGAGAACGGATCCGTCCTTGCCGCTCGGCACCCGAGGGCTAGACTCCGGCGCTCGCTACTTCGCTGCGAGAAGGAACTGCTCTTGCACCCGGACGTCCAGAAGCTCCTCAAGGTCCAGAAAGTCGATCAGTCCATCGCCAAGATCCGGCGCGACATCGATTCGATTCCCAAGGAACGGACGCGTCGGGAGTCGGCGCTCGGTCTGGTGAAGATCGAACACGCGAGTGCCGCTCTGGCGTTGCAGCAGGCCGAGGTCGGTCAGCGCAACGGCGAGGTCTCGCTCCGTCAGTCCGACGAGGAGATCAAGAAGCTCGACGGTCGGCTGAACACGGTGAAGAACAACGCCGAGTATCAGGCGACGCTCCTGCAGATCGAGTCGGTCAAGCGCGAGCGCGCCCGCCTCGAAGAGGAAGGGCTCAACCTCCTCGAGCAGATCGAGACCCTGAAGACCCAGGTGGCGGAGAAGGCCGAGAAGCTTGCCGCGGAGCAGGCGGTGTTCGACGAGTTCGAGCAGAAGGCCGAGGCGCTGATCGTCGAACGGCAGCAGCAGGTCGACGAGGTGGCTGTCGGACGGGGCGCGCTGCTGGCGGACCTTCCGAAGGACCTCGTGTCGAAGTACGAGCGTCTGTTCGGGGCGCGCGACAGCCTGGCCGTCTGCGCCGTCGAGGGACAGACCTGCACGGGTTGCTACACGTCCATTCCCCCGAACCTGCAGGTGAAGCTGCAGGCGAGCAGCGCAGTCGTGCAGTGCGACGCGTGCCAGCGCATCCTCTACTACGCCGAGTGAGCGGCGGCGGTCCGAGGCCGAGTCGGCGGCGATGACTGCGTGGACTCCCGTCTCTCCGCAAGGGCGCTCGCTGTCGCCGGACGTGCACGGCGGCCCCTGTCGACTGGTTTCGTCACGAGCCCTGATCTCTCGGCTTGACCGAGTGGATTCCCCGTATCGGGAGCGAGCGAGTTGAGTCGCGCCATCCATCCCGTCATGGTCGGCACGGCCGGCCACATCGACCACGGCAAGAGCAGCCTCGTCCGTGCCCTCACCGGGACCGACCCCGACCGGCTGAAGGAGGAGAAGGAACGGGGCCTGACGATCGACCTCGGCTTCGCGTCGCTCCAACTCGCAGACGGTCGTCTCGTCGGCATGGTCGACGTGCCCGGGCACGAGCGATTCGTCAAGAACATGGTCGCGGGGAGCACGGCGCTCGACCTCGCGCTCCTCGTCGTCGCGGCGGACGACAGCGTGATGCCGCAGACCGTCGAGCACCTCGAGATCCTCCACCTGCTGGGGGTCCACCGGGGGATCTGCGCGCTGACGAAGGTCGACCTGGTCGATGCGGACCTCGCGGACCTCGCCGAGGACGAGGTGCGTCAGACGCTCGTCGGCACGCCGCTCGAGGACATCGAGATCCTGCGGGTGAGTTCGACGACCGGAGAGGGGCTCGACGCGCTGCGCGAACACCTGCAGGCGCTGGCGCTCGCCACCCCTCCGCGCGGTCACGACGGCCCGTTCCGGATGCCGATCCAGCGCGTGTTCAAACTCGAGGGCATCGGCACCGTCGTCACCGGGATCCCGGTCCGCGGTGCAGTACGGGTCGGCGATGAGATCGAGTTCCTGCCCGGCGGTGGGCGCGCGAAGGTCCGCGCGCTCCAGGCGTTCGGCGGGGCGGTCGACCGCGCGGTGGCCGGTCACTCCGCAGCCCTCTCGGTGCCCGATGCGCGCGATCAGGGGCTCACCCGGGGACACGTGGCCGCGACCCCCGGCGTGTTCGTCGCCGGGGATCACGTCGACGTCGAGCTCGAGGTGCTGTCGACGTCACCGCGGCTCGACCACCGGACCGAGGTCCGATTCCACGTCGGGACTGCCGAGGCCCTGGGCGTGATCTCGCTCCTCGAACACGAGACCCTGTCACCGGGTTCGACGACCGTCGCGCGGCTGTTGCTCCAGGAAGCGGTGGCCTGCGCGCACGGCGATCGGTTCCTGCTGCGGACGATGAATCCGCCGCGCACCGTCGGTGGCGGCACGGTCCTGCAGGTCAGTGAAGGGCGCCGCTACCGCCGGCGCCGCCTCGCCGAGCAGGTCCGAGCGCTCGTCGAGGCGGGCAACGACCCGGTGCGACGCGCCGTCGAGGCCGTGCGCCAGGGGGGACCGGTCGGGAAGGCGCTGGCCGAGGTGGCGAGCGAGATCTCGCTCCCGGGACCGGACGTGCAGGCGATCCTGGAGACCAGCGAAGACATCCAGTGGCACGCCCGCGGTCGGAGGGCGTTCGACCGCCGTTTGGCCGAAGCGGCCATCGACTCGGTGTTGCAGAGCGTGGACCGCATCCTTCGGGATCGTCCGAGCGCGGCGTCGATCGTCCGATCTTCGCTGCGGACGACGCACGACTTCCCCGCGGAGCTCAAGGAGGCGGTCCTCGACGAAATGGCGGCCCGCGGGCAGGTCCGCTCCGGCGCGAGTGGGCGCCTCCTGTTCGTCGATCGGCTTCGTCCGCTGCCGGCAGCGGAGCAGTCCGCGCTGGATCGGATCGTGGCGCACTGCGAGGCGCTGGGTTTCCGGCCGCCGTCGCAGGCCGAGGCCGCCGCGGAGCTCGGCATCCCGCCCCAGAAGCTGGCCGATCTCGTGGCGCGCGCGATCGACGAGGCGCGGCTCGAACAGGTCGGTGACCACGTCTACGGGGCCGCGGTGATCCGTCGGGCGCTGGTCTCGATCCGGGACAACTGTCTGGCGCATGGCGAAGTCCTCGACATCCCGAAGCTGCGCGACGACCTCGGGACGAGCCGCAAGTATCTGATCCCGCTCCTCGAGCATGTGGATGCGCTCGGTCTGACCAGACTCCGAGCAGGCGAGCGGCGGATCCTGACGTCTTCGGACGCGTTCGCGGCCCTCGCCGCCAGCGAGTGATCGGCCTCGTCCGTAGATACCGGTCTTCACTCCCGGGGCCCGTGCGGCCGATAGAAGCGGACGGAACTGTCCGACCCGGGGGCGTCCATGACCGACGACCAGAAGCCGTTTGATGATGATCTCACCTTCGACGACGTGCCCGTCGTGCCGGAGGATCCGCGAGCCCAGGTCGACGGGGATGACTTCCTCGACGAGGTGGACGAGACCGAGGAGGCAGGGGACTTCCTGACCGAGCCGCCCGCTCCGTCCGAGGAGGCTCCGACGTTCGCCGTGCACCATCGCGGCGCCGAGCTCTTCCCGGACTCGGGGTCGCAAGACGTCGAGGACGAGGGAGCGGAACCTGGTGCGGATGAGGTCCCGAGCGTCGAGCTCGACTTCGATGCCGAGCCCCGGGAGGAGGAGCCGGAGCACGGATCGGCGGACGCGTCGCCCTCCGGAGTCGCTGGCCGACCCGAGGAGGACTCGGCGTGCGAGCCGTTCGAAGACGTTGCGTGCGAGCTGTCGACGGAGCTGGTCGCCGAGGA
>JBEAPQ010000226.1:0-3557 GCA_041164325.1 Planctomycetota bacterium
CCCTGCGCCGCGGTCGCTGCGGAAGGTCGCGCAGCCTCGCTCGATCCAAAGCCCCCCTCGATCGCGAGGAGTCCCCGCGGCCATCTCCGCCACAGGCTGCGCCGATCGCCCGCGGGCGCAGCGGGTCGGCGAGAACCGACACGTAGCGTCCGATTCCAGCGCGACCTGTGGCGCGTGCCGACGTCCGCCTACCCGGCGCGAGCGCCTTGCGGCGTCGCCGCATCCGGCCGGTCAGCGCACGAATTCCGGCGTCCCGCACAGCACGATCACCGCCAGAAACCGGCCTCTTGGCGGACCGGCTCCGGGCGCGCCCAGAGAAGCGCGTTCGACACCGGGCGGAAGCGGAAATCCCACTGGCGTGGCACCCGCGAGGTCGGTAGGTTCTGCCGTCTCACAGGGCCCGGATACCCCTCTCTGCGCCCTCGTTCCCTCCCCTTCCCAGCCGTTCCGATCGCTTTCGCGCGCTCCTGCGAGCGTTCGCGAACGCCGGAAAGGGTGTTCTCGCTTCGACTTCACGGGTCAAGCACCGCACTCCGCGGGCGCCCACAGGATGCAACCTGGCAAGATGATGTTCGATCATCACCGTCTGCTGGCAGCCTCGATCTCTGCCTTCCTGATCTCCGCGACGTCTTGCTCCGGACCCCAGACGGGTTCGAACCCCAGCACGGACGGCGTCCACGCCCAAGCCAACGGCACGCAGACTGCGGCCGGCGCGGACCTCGCGACCGGTGCGGTCGGCGTGGACGGAGCCAGCGGCGTCTCGATCGCTGATACGGTCCAGGACCCGAAGCAGGATCCGCAGATCGAGGCTCAGCGTCGCGCGATCCTTCTCGAGCAGTACATCGAGAACGCGGAGCGCCTTCGCAGCCTCGGCACGCCGTCCGGTCTCGAGGCCGCGCAGCTCGAGCTGCTGAAGGCCCGTGAGATCTCGGCCGAGGACGAGCGCGTGGTCCGGCTGCTCGGTGTGATCGCCGCCGAGCTCGGGCTGCCTGCCGGGACGACCGAGTCCTTCGCGGACGAGCAGGAGCGCCTCGAGAAGGTCAGCCAGGAGCGTCGCAAGGCCGAAGTCGCCTCGCTGCTCGACTCGGGCAACCGCGCACTCGGCGACAAGAACTACGGCCGCGCGATCGAAGACTTCCGTCGCGCGATGCTGCACATCGAACTCGGCCGCTACGTTTCGTGGGGCGACCTCGAAGCGCGCGCTCGCGAGTCGTTGACCCGCGCCGAGGCGACTCGTGACGCCGCGGAGATGGCCGAGCTGGACGCCGTCCGTCGCGAAGCGGCCGCCGAGCGTCAGGCCGCCGAAGCCGCGGACCGCGCGCGCCGCGACGCCCAGGTCGAAGGCCTGCTGTCGAACGGCCTGCTCGCGTTCGAGCGCCGCAAGTTCAAGCTCTCGCAGGACCTCGCCTTCCAGGCGATGGAGATCGATCCGGCGAACCAGGTCGCGCGTGAACTCCACAACGCGTCGATCAAGGCCGCGCGCGACCAGCGCTCGGACAACTACTACCGCGAGATGAGCCGCCGGATCCGTCAGGTGAAGGAGGCCGCCGAGGACCTGCGCGTCCCGCAGAACGACGTTCTCTCGGTCGACGCGGAAGTTTGGGAGCGCGCGCTCAGCCGGACGACCCCGGTCGCGACGTTCCACCAGGCGAACCCGGACGACCAGGTCCTCCGCTCGCGTCTCTCGGAGCTCCAGCTCCAGAACATGAGCTTCACCGAGGAAGACGACTTCGACGAGATCAAGCGTCGCCTCCAGGCGCGCTTCGACGAGGTGCCGATCGTCATCACGCCGGACGCCCGCGACACGATCGACGGGGAAGGCCTGACGCTGGTCATGGAAGTGACCGCGCCGATCTCGCTCGAGAACTTCTTCGACCGCCTGATCTCGCTGAGCGAGGAACTGTCGTGGACCGTCCGCGATGGCGTCGTCCAGATCACCACGAAGGCCCAGGCCGGCGGCGCGAACTTCCTCGACCACAAGGACGTCCGCGACCTGATCTTCCCGAAGACGGTCTTCCTCCCGCCGGTCATCCGTGACATCCCGAGCGGTGAAGACCTCGGCGATACGCCGCGCACCGGCAGCGAAGGCGAAGACAAGACGTTCTTCGTCGAACTCGACTCGCTGATCGCGAACATCCAGGACGCCACCGACCCCACCTACTGGGGTGCAGAAGGCGGCGGCACCATCGACCAAGCCGAGTCGGGCTACCTGCTCGTCAACGCCAACCCGGAGATGCAGAAGCGCGTCGATCGGGTCCTCGAGGAGCTGCGCCGCTTCGCGACCACGGTCGTCACGATCGAGTCCAAGTTCCTGACCATCCGTCAGAACTTCCTGCAGGAACTCGGGGTCGACTTCCGCGGCCTCGGCGGCTCCGGCGCCAAGGGGACCGTCGCCCAGCTGGACGACATCACCAACGGCCTCGACGACAACGCGTCGCGCGGTCTGGACAACTCGGGCACGGCCGACCCGGCTGGCAACCCCGCTTCGGGTGGCTTCTTCGATGACGGTGGCGATGGCGACATCCGCGGCCGCACCGAGAACTTCTTCAACAACGCGCTCGGCCGCTCGCTGTCGACGTCCGGTGGCGCCACCGCCGCCCTCGTCTACCTCGACGACCTCGAGCTGCAGATGATCCTGCAGGCGGTCGAGAAGCGCGAAGACGTCCAGGAGCTGAACGCCCAGAACGTCACCGTCCTCAACAACGACCGCGGCAACGTCTCGATCATCAACCAGACGGCCTACATCCGCGACTTCGAGGTCGAAGTGGCCCAGGCGGCGTTCATCGCCGACCCGAAGATCGACATCATCCAGGACGGCATCGTTCTGGACGTGAAGCCGACGGTCAGCCACGACCGCCGGAAGATCACGCTCAACATGCAGCCGACGGTTGCCGAGCTGGTCCGCCCGATCCCGACGTTCTCGACCTCGCTCGCCGGCACGACCCAGCCGGTCACCGTCCAGCTGCCGCAGCTGCTCGTCCGCTCGTTCGCGACGACGATCACCGTCCCGGACGGTGGCTCGGTGCTGATCGGTGGGCTCCGCGAGGTCCTGACCAAGGAACGCCGCGCCGAAGTGCCGGTCCTCGGCCAGATCCCGCTGCTCGGCTTCTTCTTCAAGCAGGAAGGCGTGCTCGACGAGAACTACTCGCTGATGGTCCTGGTCCGCGCGTCGATCACCGACGTCAAGGACTTCATGGCCAGCAAGTGACCCGCCGCGGGATCGACCCGCGCAGCCCGTGCCCACTCGCCGGGCACTCCGGTTAGGCTCCGAGCAGCCTCTGCGCCCTGGCGCGGAGGCTGTTTGCGTATCAGCCCTCCCCCATCGCCATGACCAAGCCGCTCGACGCGATCTTCTTCGACATCGACGACACGCTGTTCTCGACGTCCGTCTTCGCCGACAAGGCGCGTCGAGCCGCGGTCGACGCGATGATCGGTGCCGGGCTCCGCTCGACCCGCGACGAGTGCTTCCGCGAGCTCTGCGAGGTCGTCAACGAGTTCAGCAGCAACTACGGGTCACACTTCGACAAGGTGATCGGCCGGCTGCCTTCGGCGGCCTC